>CAYMMC010000168.1:0-6842 GCA_964391125.1 uncultured Akkermansia sp. | reverse complement strand
ACCTCACCTACAGGGCTCCGATCACCGCGAAAATCCGCTTAAGTCCGTGCCATTCCCGCCTGCCCTCAAAAAGTCCCGGTAGGCCAGGCGCAGGCCTTCCTCGAGGTCGATCTTCGGCCGCCAGCCGAGCGAGTGCATCAGGGAGGAGTCCATGAGCTTGCGCGGGGTGCCGTCGGGCTTGGAGGGATCGTTCCGGATCTCCCCTTCGAATCCGACGGTCCGGGCGATGGCCTCCGCGATCTCGCGGATGGTCAGGTCCGATCCCGCGCCGACGTTCACCAGGGAGGGCGGATCGTCGAGGGCGAGCAGGTGGAGGCAGGCGTCGGCGAGGTCGTCGGCGAAGAGGAACTCCCGGCGGGGCGTGCCGCTGCCCCAGATCGTGACGGACTCGGCCCCCGCGGCCTTCGCCTCGTGGAAGCGCCGGACGAGGCCGGGGATGACGTGCGAGTTCTCGGGGTGGTAGTTGTCGCCGATGCCGTAGAGGTTGCAGGGCATGGCGGAATGGAAGAGGCGGCCGTGCTGGCGGCGGTAGTATTCGCAGAGCTTGAGCCCCGCGATCTTGGCGATGGCGTAGGCCTCGTTGGTCGGCTCGAGGGCGCCGGTGAGGAGGGCATCCTCGCGGATGGGCTGCGGCGCGAACTTGGGGTAGATGCAGGAGCTGCCGAGGAAGAGGACCCTGCCCGTCCCCGTCTCGAAGGCCGCCCGGATCAGGTGGGCGGCGATCATGAGGTTGTCGTGGAGGAAGTCGGCCGGGTAGGTGTCGTTCGCGTGGATGCCGCCCACTTTCGCCGCGGCGACGAGGATCACGTCGGGCCGGTGGGCGGCGACGAAGTCCATCGCGGCGCGCTGGTCGCGCAGGTCGA
Source organism: uncultured Akkermansia sp. (assembly GCA_964391125.1). Classification (GTDB taxonomy): domain Bacteria; phylum Verrucomicrobiota; class Verrucomicrobiia; order Verrucomicrobiales; family DEV007; genus Arctic95D-9. Next base: position 5,979 of record CAYMMC010000168.1, on the reverse strand, counting down.
GCTCGGAGCTCGGGGCGGTGAGGAGGTCTCCGCATCCCGCCTTGGCGAGGGCGCGGCAGAGGGCGCTGCCGACCATTCCGCGATGGCCGGCGACGTAGTATTTCCGATCGGTGGCGAGATTTCCCATGAAGTGGCTGTGTGGGGTTCGGCAGGGTCAGCGCTTCAGCCAATGCATCATCAAGGGCAGGATTCCACTCCCGCGCTTCTGCCACTTCCGAAGGGCCTCGATGCGGTGGACGACGGCGACCGAGTCTTCGCAGCCCCCTTCCGCATCGGCTTCCCGGGCGAGCCGCAGCATCGACTCGAGGCGGCGGTCGCCGTGATCGAGCCGCGGCCGGAGGCGGTTTTCGAAAAAATGGTTCACGATGCGGGACACGTTGAGATCGGCCCGGAAGTATTCGCGGCGCTCCGCGGGAAAGCTCTCGGCCCTGACCGCCCCGAGGCTCCTCAGCAGGCCCAGTCCCTGGCTGGCGCTGCCCTTGCTGATTCCGAGGCGGGCGACGATCTCGTCCATCGCGAGCGGATCGACGGAGACGAAGAGGAGCCCGTAGATCTGTCCGATGGACTTCGGGAGCCCGAAGACTTGGACGAAGGAGACGAAGAACTCGACCGATTCCCGGTCCAGCTCCGAAAGGGCCTCTTCCGGCCCTCCGGGCAAGCTACCGCCCTTGGTCCCCTTGCTCCGTTGGGCCGAGGGACCGCCGCCGATGTTCAGGAATTTTGCGCTGGCCCCCATCTTGGTCGGGAGACTTCGACGCCATCCAATAGCCCAGTTCCGGTCTCGTTCAATTAAAAATGAACTCGATTCTTCGACGCTTCCGCCGGGGACGGCGCGCCGGTTCAGCCGCCGAGAATGGCCGCAGCGACGCGGTCCTGGTCCTCGGGCGTCACGTAGGCGCTCATGGGCAGGCTGAGGCAGGCCGAGGCGACCCGCTCGGAGACGGGAAAGTCGCCGGGCCCATGGCCGAGGTCGGAGAAGGCGGGCTGGAGGTGGAGGGGGACGGCGTAGTAGGGCACGGAGGGGATTCCCTCCGCCGCGAGACGCGCCTGGAGGGCGTCCCGCTCGTCGGAGAGGACGGTGTACTGGGCGTAGACCGAGGTGTTGCCCTCGGCGACCCGGGGCAGGGTCAGCGGCGCCCCCGCGAGGCGGCTCGCGTAGCCCTCGGCGACGGCCTGGCGCATCGCGATCTCCTCGTCGAAGATCTCCATCTTCGCGAGGACGATGGCGGCCTGGATAGTGTCGAGACGCCCGTTGATCCCGACGACGGGATGGAAATGCTTGCGCTGCTGGCCGTGGACGCGGATCCAGCGCATTTTTTCGGCGAGCTCGTCGTCGTCGGTGAAGAGGGCGCCCCCGTCGCCGTAGCCGCCGAGAGGCTTCGAGGGGAAGAAGGAGGTGCTGCCGACGAGGGAGAGCGCTCCGGAGCGCCGCCCCCGGTGAGTCGCACCGAAGCTCTGGGCCGCGTCCTCGATCACCGGCAGCCCTCCGGCCTCGGCGGCGATGCGGTTGATCGCGGTCATGTCGGCGGTCTGCCCGTAGATCCCGACGGGCATGATGGCCTTGGTCCGCTCGGTGATGGCGGCGGCGAGCTTCCCCGGGTCGAGATTCCAAGCGTCGGGCTCGACGTCGACGAAGACGGGCTTCGCCCCGAGCAGGGAGATGACCTCCGCCGTGGAGATCCAGGTGTAGGGCACGGTGACGACCTCGTCGCCGGGCCCGATCCCGAGGGCCATCAGGGAGATGAGGAGGGAGTCGGTCCCCGAGGAGACGGCGATGGCGTGGCGGCAGCCCAAGTAGTCGCAGAGGGCGGCCTCGAGCTCGGCGACCTCGGGCCCCAGGATGTATTGGCCGTGGTCCAGCACCGCGGCGATGCGCCGGTCGATCTGGTCGCGGATGCGCCGCTGCTGGGATTTCAGGTCGATGAAGTCCATGGGGAGAAGGAGCGCCAGTCTACGCCGCGAAGCGGTCCGCGCCAGCGAATTTCGGGAATCCGGTCCGCCGGCCGCGGCGGATGGACTCTTTTCGGCGGATTCGCGAAGGAGGGCGTTCTTTACAGCCGAAACGATCTCTCTAAAGTGCCCGGATGCCCGACACGCCCAGATGGGTCCTCTCCCCTGCGCCGGACCCCGAGCTCGTCCGCGACTACGCGGACGAGCTCGGGCTCACGCCCGTCGTCGTCGCCCTCGCGCTGCAGCGCGGCGACGTCGAGCGCGAGCAGCTCGAACAGTTCCTCCACCCCCGCCTCAAGGATCTCGGCGATCCCTTCCTCCTGCCCGGAATCGACGCGGCGGCGAGGAGGATCCTGGCCGCGGTCGAGCGGCGGGAGTCGGTGGTGCTCTACGGCGACTACGACGTCGACGGGGTCAGCTCCATCGCGCTGCTTCACTCGATCCTGCGCGCCTACGGGCTGGCGCCCCGGCCCTTCCTCCCGACGCGGCTGGAGGAAGGCTACGGGCTGAGCGCCAAGGGGATCGAAAGCTGCCTCGAGGGCGGTCCGCCCGACCTGCTCGTCGCCGCCGACTGCGGCACCAATTCGCGGGAGGAGGCCGAGTCGCTCCGCGAGCGGGGCATCGACCTGATCATCCTCGACCACCACGAGCCCTCGCCCTCGGGCGTGGCGGACTGCGTGGCCCTCGTCAATCCGAAGCTCGGCGACGACTTCCACTACCGCTGCACCGCCGGCGTCGTCTTCAAGGTCGCCCACGCGCTGTTGCGCCTCCAGCCGATCCCCGGCTTCGACCTGAAGCACTACCTCGACATCGTCGCCCTGGGGACCATCGCCGACATCGTGCCGCTGGAGGCAGAGAACCGCCTCTTCGCCCGCCGCGGACTCGTCCAGCTCGAGCGCACCATCCATCCCGGCCTCGTCGCCCTGAAGTCGGTCGCCGGGGTGAGCAACCCCATCCGCACCCACGACGTGGGCTTCAAACTGGGGCCCCGGCTCAACGCCTCGGGCCGGCTCGACACCGCCGTGGCCTCGCTGAATCTGCTGCTCTCCCAGGATCCGGAGGAGGCCCGCGCCCTCGCCGAATCGCTCGACCTCCAGAACCGGGAGCGCCAGGAGCTGGAGCTGGCCACCCGCGAGGCCGCCGAGAGGCAGATCGAGAGCCTCTCCCCCTCCCAGCGCAGCCACGCCATCGTCGTGGGAGCGCGGGGCTGGCATCCCGGCGTGGTCGGCATCGTCGCCTCGCGCATCTCCAAGCAGTACCACCGCCCCACCTTCGTGATCGGGATCGACGAAAGCGGTCTCGGCAAGGGCAGCGGACGCAGCGTCCCCGGCGTCTCGCTGGTCGAGGCCCTCGACTCCTGCCGCGAGCTGATCGAGTCGGGCGGCGGCCACGAGATGGCGGCGGGCGTGACGGTGCGCGAGGAGAATCTCGACGCCTTCCGCGAGGCCCTCGTCCGCAGCGTCATGGCGCAGGCCGACAGCGAGACGCTGGTGCCGAAGCAGTTCATCGACGCGGAGATCCGCTTTCCGGAGATCACCCTCGACCTCCTCGACAGCTACGAGCTGCTGCGCCCCTTCGGCGCGAGCAACCCCCAGCCGGTCTTCATGTCCACCGGGGTCCGCCTCGTCGGCGAGCCCCGTCTCATCAAGGAGCGGCATCTGAAGTTCCGCTTCGAGCAGGACGGCGTCGAGCAGGACGCGATCCACTTCAACGGCGCGGGGATCGACCTGCCCGCGCCGCCCTGGGACATCGCCTTCACCATCGACCGCAGCGAATTCCGCGGCCGCCAGCAGGTGAACGTGGTGCTGCAGGCGATCCGGAAGGCGTGACCTGCGGGCCGCGCCCGCCGACGAGGGGTCCGGCCCCGCGCGGAGGCCGGCGGCGCCTTCGCTCCACCTCCGACGGGCGAAGCTTGATTTCCGCCCTCGGACGGCGTGTAATGGGGAACGAAGCATGAGAGTGCACCATCCCTCCGGCCTGCCCCATCCGCTGGGGCCGAACCTCGAAAACGGAGGGGCGAACTTTTCGATCTTCTCGAAATCGGCCAAGGCGGTCGAGCTGCTCCTCTTCGACGATCCCGAGGACATCCGCCCGAGCCGGACCATCGTGCTCGATCCGGCGACCCAGCGCACCTATCACTATTGGCATGCCTTCGTCCCCGGGGCGAGGGCGGGGCAGCTCTACGCCTGGCGGATGGGCGGTCCCTACGATCCGGGGCGAGGGATGCGCTTCGACCCTTCGAAGGCGCTTCTCGATCCCTACGCGAAAGGGGTGGCGATCCCCCGGGGCTACGACCGGGCCGCGTCGGCGGTCTACGGCGAGGCCTCGACGCCGCCGATGAAGAGCATCGTGGCCGACCCAGCCTCCTACGACTGGGAGGACGACAAGCCGCCCCGCCGCCCCGCGTCGCGGACGGTGATCTACGAGGCCCACGTCCGCGGCATGACCCGCCACCCCAGTTCGGGCGTGGACGGGGCGAGGCGCGGCACCTACGCGGGCCTGATCGAGAAGATCCCCTACCTGCTGGATCTCGGCATCACCGCAGTGGAGCTGCTCCCGGTCTTCGCCTACGACGCGCAGGACGCCCCGCCCGGCCGGACCAACTACTGGGGCTACGCGCCGGTCTCCTTCTTCGCCCCGCATCCGGCCTACAGCTCGGACCGCTCCCCGCTGGGGCCGATGGACGAATTCCGCGACCTGGTGAAGGCAATGCACCGGGCCGGAATCGAAGTGATCCTCGACGTGGTCTACAACCATACCGCCGAGGGCGGGGCGGGCGGCCCCACCCTGGGATTCCGCGGGATCGAGAACACGGCCTACTACCTGCTGGAGGAGGACCGCTCCCAATACGGGGACTACAGCGGCACGGGCAACACCCTGCGGGCGAACCATCCCGTGGTGCGGCGGCTCATCCTCGACAGTCTGCGCTTCTGGGTGGGGGAAATGCACGTGGACGGCTTCCGCTTCGACCTCGCCTCCGTCCTGTCGCGCGACGGCCAGGGCCGGGTGCAGCCGGATCCGCCGGTGATCTGGGACATCGAGACGGAACCCTCCCTCGCCGGGGTGAAGCTGATCGCCGAGGCCTGGGACGCGGCGGGGCTCTACCAGGTGGGGAGCTTCACGGGAGACAACTGGAAGGAATGGAACGGCCGCTTCCGCGACGACGTGCGCGATTTCATCCGGGGCGAAAGAGGGGCGGTGCGCCGCGTCGCCGACCGGCTCCTCGGCAGCCCCGAGATCTACGGGCACAAGCAGCGCGAGGCGGAGCAGAGCGTGAATTTCGTCACCTGCCACGACGGCTTCACCCTGAACGATCTCGTCTCCTACGACCGGAAGCACAACGAGGAGAACGGCGAAGGCAACCGGGACGGCAGCGACGACAACCGCAGTTGGAACTGCGGCGTCGAAGGGCCCAGCGACGACCCGGAGATCGAGGCGCTCCGCAACCGGCAGGCGAAGAACTTCCTCGCCACGACCCTGCTCTCCCTCGGCATCCCCATGATCCTGATGGGCGACGAGATGCGGCGCACCCAGGGGGGCAACAACAACGCCTACTGCCAGGACGACGAGACGAGCTGGCTCGACTGGAGCCTGCTGGAGAGGCACGGCGACCTGCACCGCTTCGTGAAGCTGCTCGCGGCGCGGCGGCAGCGCCGCGATCTCGGACGCGAAGGGCAATGCCTCAGCGAGCTGATCCACGAGGCGGACATCGTCTGGCACGGGACGCGATGCGGCCGTCCCGACTGGAGCGACGACTCGCACAGCCTCGCCTTCACCGTGGAGCTGAGGAAGCACCGGATGCGCTTCCACTACCTGATGAACGCCTGGCGCGAGGCGATCGACTTCGAGCTGCCCTGCCGGGCCGGCGGCATCTGGAAGCGCTGGATCGACACCTCGCTCCCCTCTCCGGAGGACATCGTGACGTGGGAGGAGGCGCCCGTGTTCGAAGGCACGAGCTACCGGGTCGAGGCGCATTCCGTGGCGGCTCTGGTCGCGAAGGCCGACGAGGGGTAGCGACGCCCTCCGGCA
>CAYMMC010000167.1:5730-6850 GCA_964391125.1 uncultured Akkermansia sp. | reverse complement strand
GAGCGGCTCGACGACGCGGCCCTCCGACTTCAGCTGCATGATGCGGTCGACCCGATTGTGGTGGGTCTTGATGGTGGAGGCGATGGAGCCGCTCGTGGCGCTCTCGATCACGTCGGGATAGAGGGTGCCCTGGGCGAGCAGCTCGACGTCCTCGCCGACGGCGTCGAAGAAGACCTCGACAAAGAGACGGCCGATGATGCGGCGCTTCTCCTCGGGGTCCGTCACCCCGGCCAGAGCCGTCAGGAAGCGCTCCGAGGCGTCGATGGTCTCGATCTCGATGCCGACCTCGGCGAAGAGGGACTGCACCTCGGCGGCCTCGTCCGCGCGGAGCAGACCGGTGTCGACGAAAATGTTCCGGGTATCGACCTGCGCCTCGTGGAGCAGCGCGGCGAGCACGGAGGAGTCGACTCCGCCGGAGACGCCGCAGACGACCTTGCGCCCCGCCACCTCCTCGCGGACCCGCGCGACCAGTTCGTCCTTGAAGGAGGCGATCTTGAACTGGGGCAGGTCCTCCGCGAGGGCGAGGAAGTTCCTCAGGATGTCGAGGCCCTCCCGGGTGTGCGACACCTCGGGGTGGAACTGGATGCCGTGGAAACGCTCGTTCCACTGCAGGGCCACGGGGATGCCGTCGAGATTCCGCCCCGTCACGCGGCAGCCTTCCGGCAGGACGCTGACGGTGTCGGAATGGCTCATCCAGATCTGCGAATGGCCCTTCAGCCCCGTGAAGAGGCCGTCCGCCTCCGGCTCGACCATCAGGGTGGCAGGTCCGTATTCCCTCGTGTTCCCCGGCGCGACCTCGCCCCCGAACTTTCGGTTCAGGAGCTGCATTCCGTAGCAGACCCCGAGCACGGGCACGCCCATCCCGAGGAGGTAGTCGAAGTCGATGTCCGGGGCGCCCGGCTCGCGGGTGGAGCGGGGGCCGCCCGAGAGGATCACGGCGGCGGGCGAGCCGGTTTCGCGCAGCTCCCCGGGTTGATAGAGCTTCGAGAAATAGCCCAGCTCCCGGATGCGCCGCACGATGAGCTGAGTGTACTGCGATCCGAAGTCGATGACGGCGATGGGATTCATGGCGGGGCGGCCTACGGCCGCCGTGAAAGGTGGGAAGGTAAAAAGTGAGAGG
>CAYMMC010000167.1:1480-5720 GCA_964391125.1 uncultured Akkermansia sp. | reverse complement strand
TGTTCGGAAGTTTTGGGGCTTTTCATGGCGAGTGGAAGGTAAAAAGTGAAAGGTGGGGAACTCAGGCGTCCCACCTGAGCGGGGGAACGGAGGGTGAAGGCGGCCCTGACATGCTTCTGCTTTTTGTGGCCATCCTCTCCATTGGCTAGTTCGCCGGCTGGTAGTTCACCGGCTCCTCGGTGATGGTGATGTCGTGGGCGTGGCTCTCGCGGAGGCCGCTGCCGGTGATCTGGATGAAGATGGCGCGCTTCCGCAGCTCCTCGAGGTTCGTGGCGCCGACGTAGCCCATGCCGCTGCGGAGTCCGCCGAGCAGTTGGAAGGTCGTGTCGGCGAGCGGTCCGCGGTAGGGCACGCGTCCTTCGACGCCTTCGGCGACGAGCTTGCCGGAGGAGTTCTGCCCGTAGCGGTCGCCCGATCCCTTGCGCATCGCCTTGAGCGAGCCCATGCCTCGGTATTCCTTCCAGGTGCGGCCCTGGTAGTGGACCGCCTCGCCGGGGCTCTCGCGGCAGCCGGCGAGGAGGGAGCCCAGCATCACCAGATCCGCCCCCGCCGCCATGGCCTTGACGAGGTCGCCGGAATAGCGGATGCCGCCGTCGGCGATGAGCGGCACGCCCTTCGCCCGGCAGATTGCGGACACCGTCTGGATCGCGGTGAACTGAGGCACGCCGACGCCGGAGATGATCCGCGTGGTGCAGATCGATCCGGGGCCGACGCCCACCTTCACTGCGGAGGCTCCGGCGGCGATGAGGTCGCGCGCGCCTTCGGCGGTGACGACGTTGCCCGCCACGACCGCGACGGGGAACTCGCCGCGCAGCCGCTCGATCACGGAGAGGACCCGCTCGGTGTGGCCCGTCGCCGCGTCGATGAAGACGGCGTCCGCCCCCGCTTCGACGACGGCCGCGGCGCGCTCGAAGCAGTCCTCGCCCACCCCGATGGCGGCGCCGACCCGGAGCCGGCCCTTGTCGTCCTTGGCCGAGTTGAGGAACATGTCGCGCTTCTCGATGTCCTGCGCGGTGATGAGTCCGGCGAGGCGTCCCGACCGGTCCACCAGGGGCAGCTTTTCGATGCGGTTCTGGTGAAGAATGCGGCGGGCTTCGTCGAGCCCCGTGTCGACGGGCGCGGTGACGAGCCTCTCGCGTGGCGTCATCACCGAGGAGACCGGGGCGCTCTCGTCCTCCACGTACCAGATGTCCCGGCTCGTGACCATGCCCACGAGCAGGCCCTCGCCGTCGACCACGGGAAAGCCGTTCACCCCCTTCTCGCGCATGATCTCCTGCAGCCGCTCGATGCTGGCGTCGGCGGAGGTGGTGAAGGGATCGACGATGACGGTGTTTTCCGAGCGCTTCACCCTCGCCACCATGTCCGCCTGGTCCCCGACCGGCATGTTGCGGTGGACGACCCCGATCCCGCCTTCCCTCGCCAAGGCGATGGCCATCTCGTCCTCGGTCACGGTGTCCATCGCCGAGGAGATGATCGGGATGTTCAGAGGGATGTCCGCAGTGAGGCGGGTGGAGACGTCCACCTCCCCCGGCAGCACTTCGCTGCGCTGAGGGACAAGAAGAACGTCGTCGAAGCTGAGACCGAGCAGAAGATCACCCATAGATAAGATTTAGGATGGAGGTCCGCCCGGTCAAGCGAAAGTTTTCACCGTCTGCACGGTCGTCACGACAGCTTGCGCAGCTTCGAAACGCGGCCCGTCTCGACCCACTCGGCCACGAAGAGGTTGCCCTCCCGGTCGAAGCAGGCGTCGTGAGGATGGACGAAGCGGCCCGGAACCCACGCGGCGGGATTCCGGCGCATCGCCTTCCCGTCCCTCATCGCCTGCTCGCGCCAAGCCGGATCCTCGCCGAGGTGGATGAGCCGGTTCTGCCCGTCGAGCAGGGTCAGCCGCGAGGCGAGGTCGGGCACGAGAAGCAGCTCGCCGAGGCGGTCGATGTTCGCGGGCAGGATGAAGCCTTCCAGGGTGCGGCGATGCCCGCCCTCGAAGTCGAACCACTGCAGGCGCGCATTGGCCCGGTCGGCCACCACGAGGAGCGGCGCCCCGGCCTCGCGGTCGTCGATCCAGACGCCGTGGGGCAGGTTGAACTCCCCGTCCCCCTTGCCCGGCCTGCCGATCGTACCCACCCAGTTTCCCGCTGCGTCGTAGCGCAGGACGGTGTGCGAGCCGTAGCCGTCGGCGACGAAGAAGCCCCCGTCGGGCAGGAAGGCGAAATTCGTGGGCATGAAGCGGTCGCGCCCCCAGACCTTCTCGGGCCTGGTGTCCTCGCCCTCGGCGTAGAGGCCCGAGGCCATCGGAGCGAACCTCTCCCAGATCTTCTCGCCCTCCAGGCTGAACTTGGCGATCTTCTTGACCTGCTGGTAGCCGCTGACGTAGAGGAATTCGCCCTCCGCCTCCCTCCGCACCTCCAGCCCGTGTCCCCCGCCCTGGAACTCGCTTCCGAAGGCCCTGACAAAGTCGCCTTTCTCGTCGAAGACGAAGATGGAGGGATGGTCGGTCTGGTCGGCGCGGCCCTCGTGGATGACGTAGAGACGGCTGTCGCCATCGACGGCGACGTTGTGGGTGGTCTGCCAGGTGTATCGGTCGGGGAGCTTCGCCCAATCGTGGATCACCTCGTAGCGGTGCTCGCCCTCGCCCAGGACGGCGCCGTTCCCCCTCTGCGCGGCGGCCTTGCGCGGGACGATCAGGTTCAGGCCGCCGAGCGGGACGGCGGCGGAGACGAAGCGGCGGCGGGACCAGGGGACGGGGGCATTCATGGAGACCGAGACTAGCGGAGCGGGGGGCCGCGTGTAAAGCGCGCCCGGTGCGCCCGCGCCTCCGGACCATGACGCGATGAGGCGATTGACCGGCGCGGCCAAGTCCCTAGCATCGCTCCATGCCATCGAATCCATCCCTCCCCTCCCGCCGCCGCTTCCTCCAGTCCACCTCCGCCCTGGCCGTCCCCTTCCTCGGGTGGAAGACCGCCGCCCGCGGCGCGGGTCCGGGCGAGACCCTGCGCTTCGCGAGCGTCGGCGTCGCGGGCCGCGCCTGGGGCAACATCACCTCCATGGCGGGCGTGCCGGGCTGCTCGCTCGTCGCCGTGGCCGAAGTCGACCCGAACCGTCTCGCCAACGTCGCCCGCGACTTCCCCGACGCCAAGGTCTACGCCGACTGGCGGGAGCTGCTCGACAAAGAGGGCGGCGAGCTCGACGCCATCCTCGTCTCCACTCCGGACCACCTCCACGCGCCCGTCGCGATGAGCGCCATGCAGCTCGGCATCCACGTCTATTGCGAAAAGCCGCTCGCCAGGACCCTGTACGAATGCCGCCAGCTCAAGAAGTACGCGGCGGAGAAGGGCCTCGTCTCCCAGATGGGCATCCAGGTTTCCTCCGGCTCGGGCAACCGCACCGCCGTGGATCTGCTCCAGCGCGGCGTCGTCGGAAAGGTGAAGGCGGTCCACAGCATGAACCCGAAATCCTGGGGCTCCCTCGATCCCCTGCCCCAGCGCGAGGACCCCGTGCCCGAAGGGCTCGCCTGGGACCTCTGGATCGGCCCGGCCAAGGCCCGGCCCTACCTCGAGGGCGAGTTCCACCCCAACAACTGGCGCAAGCGCATCGGCTACGGCACCGGCACCCTGGGCGACATGGGCTGCCACATCTACCATCCTTGGTTCGCCGGCCTGAACGCGCCCGCCCCGCTTTCGGTCGTCTCCCGCGGCCCCGCGCCCGTCGACGCCCATAGCTGGCCGCTCAACGCGCTGGTGCAGTACCGGATGCGCGGCAACGAACTCACCGAGGGCGACTTCGACTTCGTCTGGTACGACGGCACCCAGTTCCCCGACGAAGCCGTCTGGGCGGCGGTCGGCGGACGCGAGAACGTGCCCGCCAGCGGCTCCCTCGTGATCGGCGCGGGCGGCGCCCTCGTCATCCCCCACGGCGGAGGTGGCGCCCCCGCGATCTACCGCGACGGCAAGCTCTCCGACGAGACCATCGAGAGCCTGCCCTCCGAAAACCACCATCAGGGCTTCGCCGACGCGATCCGCGGCAAGGCCCCCGAGGCCCCCCGCGCCCATTTCGGCTATGCCGGTCCCATGAGCGAGGCCGTCCTCCTCGGCGCCGTGGCGATGCGCCTGCCGGGCGAAACCCTCCGCTGGGACGACGCGGCGGGGCGCTTCGTCGATTCCGAAGCGGCCAACGCCATGCTGCACGACCCCTACCGATCCGGCTGGGAGGTGGAGGGCCTGTGAATCGGCCGGGGCGTCGA
>CAYMMC010000167.1:0-1380 GCA_964391125.1 uncultured Akkermansia sp. | reverse complement strand
GTCGCCGCAGGCTCTCGCGCTCCGCCCACCGAGGAGGCGCTCACTTCCACGAGGGCGGCAAGTCGGGCAGAGTGTCCTTGAGGATGGAGAGGATGTGACCGCGCTCCGAGCTCCCGAGATGGGCGAACTCCGGCCAGTCGGCGGGGCTCGTGAGGATGCCGTGGAGCTGGTCGAGAATGCGGCTGCGGATGGCCGGAGGCAGCGTGGCGAAGGCCTCCGAATAGATGAGATGGCTGCAGCGGTACTTCATGAGACGCTCGTAGAGGCGGAAGTCGTGCAGGGACCTCCCGTCCGCGCTCTTGTCGCGCCCCCTGGCGAAGGCCTCCTGGAACTCCGGAGCGCCCTCGATGCCGCCGGGCAGGGGGATCTCCTCGACGTAGAGCATCTCCCGGAGCACCCGGGTGGCGAGGCTGTTCAGAATGCGCTGGTTGGTCTCGGAGAGGGGCGCGTCGGCGGGCTCGCCGAAGGCCTTCTGCATCTCCTCGTGGCGGTGCAGGGTGGCGCGGGTCGCGAGATTGGCCTCGACGAGGACGTTGTGGACTCCGACCTGATGCTCCAGCACCATCAGAGCGAGCACGTCGCTCCGCGCCCCGTGCGGGTAGACGTCGGAGACGAAGAGACCGTCGAGCGCCGACACGGGCCCCTCGACGAGGCGCTCCAGCTCCACCCCCGGGCCGCCCGGGGCCGGCTTGGCGAGGGCGTTGCCGAGGTGCTCCCGCTCCTCGACCTGGCCGGTCACGTACCATCCGCCCCAGCGCTCCTCGATGGGGCTGCTGTGCCGGGTGTGGAAGGTGCCCGCCTCGAAAAGCGGCAGGCCGGTGCCGCTCGGATAGACCGACCGGACCATCAGGCGCGGCAGGTCGCGGTTGGAGGAGCCCGCGTGGCAGTTCATGCAGGACCGCTCCCGCGCCAGCTCCGGCGGGCGTCCCTCCTCGCGGGTGGTCAGCTTCGCCAGGTGGAAGACCAGGCCGATGCGGGGGTCGAAGCTCGCTGTCTCGATCTCGCCCCCTTGGACCCAGCCGAGGTAGAAGTCGTCGGAGAAATAGATCGCCCGCGGCGTCTCGGGAGTGATGCGACTGTTCTGCTCGCTCGTCTTGGAGAAGACCAGCACTTGGGATTCGACGGGGACGTCGAGCCGCCTCAGCAGCTTCGCGACGATCTCGTGGTCCGGGCCGGACCACAGCTCGGCGTCGTCCTGCGTCTCCGCGATCAAGCGCGTCAGCTTGGTGTCGGGCTCGGTCTCGTAGTAGCGGATCGGGGCGCGCTCGTAGACCGGGTCGAAGGCGAGGGAGGCCCCCGGCGACGCCGCGAAGATCGCAAGTGCGCCGACGCCGATTCGCAGAAATCCGCTTCTCATGGGGTAAAGCTACATTTGAAATA
>CAYMMC010000166.1:1524-6891 GCA_964391125.1 uncultured Akkermansia sp. | reverse complement strand
TCATGGCGCAGAGCAACGCGTGGCAGAGCGGTTCGCGCTCCCAGCTGCGCGCGAGCTCGAACACCGGCGACTCGGCGTCGTAGTCGAGCCCCGAGAGGGCTTCGACGAGCTCGCGCGGGGGTACGCCGCGGAGCGAAACGGACTGCTCTCTTAGGAGGTTCACGGCCGACTCGGCGAGCGCGGGATCGAGGAGCATGCCGAAGAGGTGCTCGCGCGTGGCGGGCGCTTCTTCGCCTCCGGGAGGCTCCTCGTTGGCAGAAGGTTCCTCGTTGGCAGAAGGTTCCTCGCGGATGGATCCCTCTTCGCTCGAGCCGTCGGGGAGATCCTCGTGCAGGTCGCGGAGGATGTTCACGAGCTGGAGGGCCTGGCCCAGCTTGCGCCCGGCGTCGAGCATCATGGCGGATTTGGCAGGATCGGCGAAGCGGTCCCCGAGCGCGGCGAAGGCGGTCTTCGTCCAGAATTCTCCGACGCATCCGGCGACCCGGTGGGCGTAGAGCAGCAGTTCGTCGCCCGTGGCGCAGGCGGCGGGACCGTCGTCGAAGGCGGTCACGTCCCAGCCTTGCCCCTCGAGAATGGTCAGGAGGACGTCGGCGACGAGCGCGCGCGGCTCCGGCGCCAAGGCGCGGAAGGAGGCGAGGATCTCGTCGGCGCGCAGGACCAGGATTCGTTCGCCGGGATGGGCGATGCGCTCGGCGCAGGCGGCGCCGTCCGCGAGGCCTTCGCCCTCGCCGCCGACCGCCCGCCGCAGATCCCGGAGCGAGGCGAGCCGCAGCTCCCGGGACAGCCCGGGCGCGTCGGCGAGCGTGTCGCCGTAGCGGGCGAGGAGGTAGGCCAGCGAGACCGGCGCCCGCATCGACGCCGGAAGGAAGCGCAGGCTCAGATAGAAGGAGCGGGAAACGGAGCGGAGAAGGTCGTCCTGCCCCGCCATCGGACCGACGTCACCGCCGCCCGCCATCGGCCTCGCGCGTTCCATCCCTCACCCCGCGAGGCGCTCCGCCGCCTCGCGCAGGATTCGCTCGGTGGTTTCCCAACTGATGCAGGGATCGGTGACGGACTGGCCCCAGACCATCGCGGCGCGGTCGGGGAGGATGGCCTGGTTGCCCTCGACGAGGTTGCTCTCCAGCATCGCGCCGACGACGCGGCGGTTCCCCTCGACGCGCTGCGCCACGATCTCCTCGAAGACTCCGGGCATCCGGCGGAAGTCCTTGGAGCAGTTCGCATGGCTCGCGTCGATGACGATGGAGGGATTCACGCCGCCCTTCTCCAGAGCTTCCACCGCCGTCGCCACGGAGGCGGGATCGTGATTCGGCCCGCCGTCGCCGCCCCGCAGGACGGTGTGGCAGTTGGCGTTGCCCCGGGTGCTGACCATGGAGGCGACGCCCTCGGGGCTGATGCCGAAGAAGGTCTGCGGGGCCCGCGCCGCCTTGAGGGCGTTCACCACGGCGGCCATCCCGCCGAAGGTCGTGTTCTTGAAGCCGACGGGCATGGAGAGGCCCGAGGCCATCTGCCGGTGGGTCTGCGATTCGACGGTGCGGGCGCCGATGGCGGCCCAGGAGACGAGGTCGGCGAGATATTGCGGGGTGATGGGATCGAGGAACTCGGTCGCCGCGGGCAGACCGAGCCCGACGATCTCGCCGAGCAGCTCCCGCGCGATGCGCAGGCCCTCGGAGAGGTTCGCGGTGCCGTCGAGGTCGGGATCCATGATCAGCCCCTTCCAGCCCACCGTGGTGCGCGGCTTCTCGAAGTAGACCCGCATCACGAGCTCGATCCGCCCGTCCAGCTCGGCGCGGAGGGCGGCGAGCTTCTCGGCGTAGGCGATGCCCTGGGCCGGATCGTGGATGGAGCAGGGGCCGACGATGGCGAGGAACCGGTCGGATCGGCCGTGGAGGATGTCCTCGATGCGGATCCGCGCCGCGCTCACGGTCGCGGCTTGCTCCGGGCTGCGCGGCCGCTCGTGCATGAGCAGGGCCGGCGCGGGCAGCGGGACGTTGAACAGGACGTTGAGGTCGGAGACGGGATCGGACATGGCGGGAGGCGGCCGGAGGCCGCCATGGAGGATGGAACGCAAGAGGGCACTAAAAGGTGGAAAGCGAAAAGTGAAAGGCGGAATTGAGGACGGCATCCGAATCCCCTGCCCGACCGCCCTCCGGCCCGACGGCGTCCCCGGCAACGAGGCGTTTCAAATGGAACGGCAGAGCACGGTGTCGCCGGGGGCGATGCGCTGTCCAGGCCCGAGGCGGACGAGGCAATTGGCTTGGCTGAGACCGTGGATCGCGTGGGATTGCTGCGTTCCGGAAAGGCGGACGCGCCCCTCGCCGAGGATGCCGCGCAGGTAGTGGGGGCGGTCGCCGGGATTGTCCATGGGCTCGTCGGCGACGGCGGGGAGCGCCCCGGACGCGCCCGGCCCCGGATCGACCCCGTGTCCGAGGAGGCGCCGGATCACCGGCTCGACAAAGAGCGAGAAGGTGACGAAGGCCGAAACCGGATTGCCGGGGAGACCGAAGACGAGGGTGCCGTCGGGATGCCGCCCGAAGAGGAAGGGCTTCCCCGGCTTCACCCGCACCCGCCAGAACTCGGTGACGACGCCGAGCTCGCCCAGCACCTCCTTGACGTAGTCCCGCTCGCCGACGGAGACGCCGCCGACGACGACGACGAGGTCGGCGGTGGAGAGGGCTCGGCCAAGCGTGGCGCGGAGCTCGCCGGGATCGTCGAAGGCGTGCTCCGCCGCCGCGACCGCCCCGGCGCGGGCCACCGCAGCCTGGAGCATGGGCGAGTTGCTGTTGTAGATCTCGCCGGGGAGGAGCGGCGCTCCCGGTTCGACGAGCTCGTCGCCCGTGGTCACGATGTGGACGAGAGGCTTCGCATGGACCGGCACTTCGGGGACGCCTTGGGAGGCGAGCAGCCCGAGCCGCGTCGGGGTCAGGACGTCGCCCCGGCGCAGGAGGAGCTCTCCGGCGCGGACGTCGCCGCCGCGCCGCCGGATGCCCTCCCCCGCCGCGACCGCTTCCCGGACGACGACGGCGCCCCCCTCCCGGTCGACCTCCTCCTGCATGACGACGGCGTCCGCCCCCGAGGGGATGACCGCGCCGGTGAAGACGCGGATTGCCTGTCCCGGCTCCAGCACCAGACCGAGATCGCCGCCGGCGGGTTGGGACATCTCGGCGACGTCCAGCCTCGCCCCGGCCGTCGCCTCCGCCGCGCACAGGGCGTAGCCGTCCACGCTGGAGTTGTCGAAGGGCGGCGAATCGACCGCCCCGACGACGTCCTGCGCGAGGACCTGGCCGTAGGCGAGTTCGAGCGGCACCCAGATCACGGAACCGGGCTTGGTCCTTTCCAAAATGCGATGCCGTGCTTCCGCTTCCTCCAACATGCGGGGATGAAAGAGGCGTCGGCGCGGGGTGTCAAATCGGGAGTGGGACGGTTTCGAGTCGACCGGGGGCCTCCGCAACGGTCGCGGCCGGGCCCCGCCGGACGCTCACTCCTTTGCCTCCACCGGTATCGCCCGGACCGCCGGCTTCTTCTTGAAGAGATCTCGGAAGAAGAAGACCCGCTTCTCCGCCGAGTTGAAGTCCTGGCTTTCGAAAACGTCGAGGTTGCTGTCGTTGTTCTCGGCGAATTCCCCGGCGGGCAGGGCGATGCGGGTGCGCTCCTTCATGTCGGCATCGACATAGGTCTGGTCGAACTCGTCCCGGATGACCTTGGGCTGGATGAAGATGAGCAGCTCCTGCCGGTTCAGCCGGTCCTTGGTGGAGCCGAAGACCCGCCCCAGCAGCGGCAGGTCGAAGAAGAGGGGCAGGCCGGACTCGGCCTTGCTGTCGTTCTCGCTGATGAGCCCGCCGAGCAGCACGGTGCCGCCGTCGGGAACCATCACGGTGGTGCCGAGGGTCTGGGTGCCGATGGTGGGGATGGCGTCGCCGCCGATGACGGTACTGCCGACGATGTCGTCGTTGGTCTGCTGGATCTGGAGGGTGATCTGGCCGTCGGCGTTGATGAGGGGCAGCACGGCGACGCGCAGGACGACGTTCTCGTAGTCGATGCTGGCGGTGACGGTCTGGTTGGTGTTGTTGATCCCCCCGGTGTCGAGGGAGGAGAGGGTGCTGCGGGGCACCGCGATGCGCTGGCCGGTCTCGATGACGGCCTGGCGGTTGTTGACGGTGTAGATCGTGGGCCGCTGCAGGACCTTGAATCGGTTGGTGCTCTCGAGGGCGGAGACGTGGGCGTCGAGGTAGCGGTTGAGCTGCCCGTAGACGGCGAGGCCGTGGCTGGAGGTGGCGAGGTTGGCGGGATCGACGAGCCCCGCGACGTCGAAGAGCTTGGGGTTCGGGATCGAAGTCATGGTGCCGCCTCCGTTGAAGCGGCTGCCGGCGAGGTGGCGCTCGGCGTTGGCGGGGCGTTCGAGGGTGCGGAGGAGGTTCAGGGCGAGCTCGTAGTCGTCGCCGAGGGTGAGCTGGGCGATGATGGCGGAGATCTGGATCTGGACGGGCCGCACGTCCATGGTGTCGAGCAGTTCGCCGATGCGGCGGAGATCCTCGGGGGGGCCGGAGGCGATCAGCATGTTCTGCACGTTGTCGGCGATGAGCAGGGTCTTGTCGATGACGATGGACTGCGGGGCGGCGGCCTGGTCGGAGCCGGCGTTGCCGAGATCGCCCGAGGCGCCGCCGCGGCGCCCGGAGCTGCCGAGACCGGAGGGGTCCCGGTTCAGGTCGCTGGTCTGGTTGTTGCCCCCGAGGCCGCCCTGCTGCTGCTGTTGGTCGCCGCCGGAGATGTCGCCGCTGTTCTTGGCCTCCCGGCCGCGCAGGATGACGTGGGAGGCGATCTTGAGGAAGTCGGCCACGTTGATGTAGCGCAGCTGGCGCCGCATGAAGGTCGCGGTCTCGACGGGGGCGTCGAGGTGGGCGACGATGCTCTCGATGTAGTCCATGTCCTGCGGCGTCGCCACCACGAGGATCCGGTTGGCCCGGGGGATGGCCCGGACGCGGGGCTTGGGGGCGTTCGGCTTGGCGAAGGCGGAGCTGCCCTGCATCTGCGAGGGGATGGAGGAGTCGGCGGGATCGTTGACGGCGAGCTCCGCGCCGGGGCGGCCCGGCTGGCGCGACTGGGGAGCGCCGCCGGGGGCGGCGGCGGGCGTGTTCTGCTCGAGCCCGAGCACGTCGACGAGGGCTTCGACCACGTCCTCGGCGTCGGCGCGCTCGAGCTGGAAGGTCCGGTCGACGGTGCGGACCTGGCTGACGTCGACGTGGTCGCGCAGCTCGATGAAGCGGCGGATCACCGAGGCGTTCTCGGTGATGACGACGGCCGAGGCGCTCTTGAGGGGGGTGATCTTGCCGTAGGGGTGGAGGACGACGACGTTGGCGAAGAGTTCGGCGG
>CAYMMC010000166.1:0-1514 GCA_964391125.1 uncultured Akkermansia sp. | reverse complement strand
CCTCGGGCGCGAGGTGGGCAAGGGGCATGATGTAGGTCACCACCTGGTCCGACTCGGGCAACTGGAAGGGGCTGGTGTAGACGGGCAGGCCCTCGCTGCTGGGCTTCTTGTCGGTGTTGTAGGCGATGATCTTCATCTGGTCGGGCCTCTCCGTGGGGAGGAGGGCGTAGCCGTTCAGGAGGAAGCTCTTCTCGATGAACTCGGCGGCCTCGGGATAGGTCATCTTGCCGGAGGTCTGGATGATGAGGTTCTTGTCCTGCACGCTGGTGTCGCGGATGACGCGCTTTCCGGTGAGCCGCTCGTATTCCAGCAGGATCACGGGGATGGGGGTGTTGGGAAACTGAACGTCGGTCATGGGCTCGCCGCCTTCGGATGTTGCGGGGGCGGCGGGCGCCGGGGCGGCGGGCGGATTGGCGTCGTCCTGCGCGACGAGAGGGAGCGCGCCGAAAAGGAACAGGCACGCGGCGAGGACGGAGGGACCGTGGTGGAGGGGGCTCATGGGGAAGATTCGGATGGGGATCAATTGCCCGCGGGAAGGGGGATGCGGCGACGGCGGGGCTCGGAGTCGATCTTCTCGAGGGCGGAGGGGGCGCTCTGGGTCGCGTCGGCGTCGGGAGGCATCCCGTCGGAGATGGCGGCGCCGCCGGCTTGGCCTCCGCCCTGGGTCGGGATGGGCGGGGCGGCCCCGCCTCTGGGAGCGCGGGGGGCGCGGGGATCGCGACCCTCCCGGGCACTCTGCGGCGGCGGCGCGGCGGCGGCGGGCTGGGCGATGGCCTGGGTGAGGGTGGCGACGACGAAACCGATCTCGCCGCTCTCCGTGCCGTCGGTGAGAGTGACCTTGGTCTCTTCGGGATTGTTGGACAGGTTCGCCGAGACGATGGTGTAGGGATGCCCCTCGCTGGGTTCCGAGGTGATGACCAAAGGCGTGTTTTCCTTCGTGTCGCGGACGTAGGCGATGGTGCCCCGGGCGTCGTCGTTGACGATCCCCTCGAGGACGAGGGACTGGGCGAAGCTGCTCTGGATCGTCTGGACCACGGGAGGCAGGACCTCGCGGTTGAAGGGGGAGTTCTCCCAGATCCCGATATAGCGGGAAACGGGGAAGGCGGTCGGCAACACCTCCTCCTCGCCTGCGGCGAAGCCGGGCGGCAACAGGGCCAGGACGGCGGCGAGGAGGCGGCGCTTCATGCTTCCGGAGGCGCGTACCAACGCAGCAGTTCGAAGGTGGCGAGGATCTGCTCCGGCGCCTCCTTGTCGGGGACGACCTTGAGATTCCGGATGACGCGGAAGTCCTCGGGACGGTTGAGTTCGTAGAGCCAGCGGAACACGTCCTTCAGGTCTCCGGCGGCGGTCAGGGCGACGCCCGCCTGGACGTAGTCGGGCGTCGTCAGGGTGGGGAGAAGGGTCTGCTTCGAGGTGGCGACGCCATCGGCGTCCTTGGCGAGGGCCTCCTGGTAGATGGACTGCTCGACTTCCTCGGCGGTGGTGAAGGGCGGCTGGTTCTGCGCGAGCCAGGC
>CAYMMC010000165.1:0-6916 GCA_964391125.1 uncultured Akkermansia sp. | reverse complement strand
GACTGGATCACCAAGGACCTGGCCGCCTGACATCCCGACACGAAAAGCAGCAGCATCATGATGGACAGCGCGACATTGGAGGCGGTCAACATCGACCAGGACGAGGGGAACTTCTCCTACCCCGAGGACTACGCCCACGACGCCGGATACGGGCTCACCGAAAAGACTCTCGACTACATCTCCGACATCAAGGGCGAGGCCGACTGGATCCGCGAGTTCCGCAAGCGCGCCCTCAAGATCTTCAACGAGAAGCCCATGCCGACGCATTGGGCGAGCGAGGACCTGAACAACATCGTCTTCGACGAGATCCGCTACTATCTCGCCAAGGGCCAGCGCCCCACCCGGAGCTGGGACGAAGTGCCCGACGACGTCAAGGAGACCTTCGAGCGCCTCGGCATCCCGGAGAAGGAGCGCAAGTTCCTCGCCGGCGTGGAGGCCCAGTTCGACAGCGAGGCGGCCTACTCCAACGTGAAGGAGGCGCTGACCAAGCAGGGCGTCATCTTCGTCAACTCCACCGAGGCCCTGCGCGAGCATCCCGAGATCTTCCGCCCCTGGTTCGGCAAGGTCATCCCCACCGGCGACAACAAGTTCTCCGCCCTCAACAGCGCCGTCTTCTCCGGAGGAAGCTTCATCTACGTCCCCCCGGGCGTGAAGGTGCAGCACCCCCTCCAGGCCTACTTCCGCATCAACGCGGAGAACTTCGGGCAGTTCGAGCGCACCCTCATCCTCGTCGACGAAGGCGCCGAGGTCACCTACATGGAAGGCTGCACCGCGCCCAAGTTCGAGACCGCGACCCTCCACAGCGCCGTGGTCGAGCTGATCGCGATGAAGGACGCCAAGATCCAGTACATCACCGTGCAGAACTGGTCGAACAACGTCTTCAACCTCGTCACCAAGCGCGGGCTCGCCCACGAGAACGCCGAGATCCGCTGGATCGACTGCAACATCGGCTCGCGGCTGACGATGAAGTACCCCGGCGTCATCATGAAGGGGCGCAAGGCCCGCGGCGAGGTCATCTCCATCGCCCTGGCCAACGACGGCCAGCACCAGGACACCGGCGCGAAGATGATCCACGCCGCCGACGAGACCACATCCAACATCGTCTCCAAGTCGATTTCCGTCGGCTCCGGCCGCTCCACCTACCGGGGCCAGGTCCACATCGCGAAGCATCTCAAGGGCTGCAAGAACAACACCGAGTGCGACGCCCTCCTCATCAACTCCACCAGCCGCACCGACACCTACCCCGCCATCACCGTGCGCGGCAACCAGCACGCCACCCAGCACGAGGCCAGCGTCAGCCAGGTCAGCGAAGAGCAGATCTTCTACATGAAGCAGCGCGGCCTCAGCGAAGGCGAAGCCATGAGCCTGAGCGTGAACGGCTTCGTCAACGACCTCGTCCGAGAGTTTCCGATGGAATACAGCGTCGAGCTGAAGCGCCTCATCGACATGGAGATGGAAGGCAGCGTCGGCTGACCGCACCCCTCCCGCCCGAGAGCCGAAGCCCGAAGTCCAACTGCCGAAACCCGATCCCCCACCCTTTACCGTTTACCTTCCACCGGCGCGCAGCGCCGCTCCCACCGATGACCATGGTCCTGACTCCAGCCGAGGCAACGACGACCCGCCCCACCGCCGCCTGGTGCGCGGCGCCCCCCGTCACCGACGATGGCGCCTCCCTCCCCCAATGGTACCGCGAGTTCCGCGCCGCCGCCTGGGACCGCTTCGCCGCCCTGCCCGTGCCCACCCGGACGAACCAGGCCTGGCGCTTCGCCGACCTCAAGCAGCTCCGCTTCGAAGCCCACGCTCCCGCCCGGCCCGTCTCCGAGGCCCGCGCCGCCGACCTCGTCGCCCGCGCCGTGTCCGAGCGCCCCGCCGACTTCGCCGCCCATTTCGTCTTCGCGAACAACCGCCTGCTCCACGCCGAGACCCCGGGCCTCCCCGCCGGCGCCCTCTGCCTGCCCATCGCGGAGGCCCTCGCCACCCGTTCCGAGCTCGTCCGCCCGCACTTCCTCCGGCACGACGACACCCTCGGGGGCGAGAAGTTCGCCGCCCTGCACGACGCCGCGACGCCCAGCGGCGTCTTCCTCCACTTCCCCAAGGGCTGCGTCGCGGAACATCCCGTGTTCGTCCACCACTTCGTCGGCGGGGACGGGGCCGCCGTCTTCCCCCACACCCTGATCGTCGCCGAGGACGGGGCCGAGGTCTCCGTCGCCGACCTCTACGAGTCGATCGCCGAGGGCGAGGACACCCTCGTCGTCGCCGTCTCCGACCTCGAGGCCGAGCGCGGCGGGCGCATCCAGTACGTCGCCCTGCAGGACCTGAGCGAGAGCGGCGCCAAGCACGTGCATTTGCAGCACACCCGCGCCGGGCGCGACGCCGCCACCAAGGTCGGCTTCGTCAACCTCGGCGCCAAGTGGGTGCGGAGCGAATGCGTCAGCCGCATGGTCGAGACCGGCGCCGACTGCCGGGTCGTCGCCGCGAACCTCTCCAACGGCGTCCAGGAATGCGACCAGCGCACCCTTCAGTCGCACGAGGCCGAGCACACCACCAGCGACCTCTTCTTCAAGAACGCCCTCTACGACCGCTCCCGGGCGATCTTCTCCGGGCTCATCGAGGTCCATCCCGGAGCCCACCACACCGACTCCTACCAGACCTGCCGCAACCTCCTCGGCAGCGACGAGGCCGAGGCCAACGCCATGCCCGGCCTCGAAATCGACGCCGACCAGGTGAAGTGCTCCCACGGCTCCACCTCCGGCGCGATCAGCGACGAGGAGATCTTCTACCTCCGCGCCCGCGGCATTCCCGCCGACGAGGCCCGCAAGATGATCAGCCTCGGCTTCCTCCGCGAAGCCCTCGACCGGCTCGGCGGCGAGGGCCTGAAAGAGGCGCTCTTCGCGCGGATCGAGCGGAAGTTCGAAGCCCTGCGGTAGAGACTGGGCGCTTCGCGCCGTGAAAGGCGGGAAGGCAAAGGGCATCGGGAAAACGCCAGGTCCCTGGCGCACCCCGCTCCTCGGCAGTCCTTCGCCGCCCTCTCCCCCGCCACAGCCGATGGCCTCGGCAAGGTGTCGCCGACCGGTGGGGTGAATTTGTCCAGCCTCACCGCTTCCGGCTCCCGTCTCTGCGTCCCGTCTCTGCGATAAAGCGGTTGACGGTCCCGCCGGGGGGAGCCATGTCTTTGCAGTCCCCGTAGCCATCCATCCGTCGGATGCAGACATGACGCTTCGCCCCCTCCAATTCGTCCTCCCCGCCCTGCTCCTCCTTGCCTCCTGCGGCGTGGAGCGGAACGCCAACGTTTTCCGGAACGGTCCGGCGAAAACGGGCGCCGCCGCAGAGGAGGAGGCCGCCAACCCGAGGGCGGAGGCAAGGCGCCGCCGGGCGGAAGCCCGCCGTGCGGCCGCCGAGACCGAGGCGAAGGCCCGCGAGGCGGCGGAGAGAGCCGCCCTCAGCCGCCGGGCGTCGGCGATGTCGCCCGAGGAGGCGGACCTGATGGCGCGGGTCGACTCCATCGCCGCGAGGGAGCGGAAGCGCGAGGCCAAGCGCCAGGCCAAGCGCGAAGCGAAACTGGCCGCCGAGGGGCGCATCGCCGGAGAGATCGCGGTCCCGGCCGCGGCCAGCCGCGGAGGG
Source organism: uncultured Akkermansia sp. (assembly GCA_964391125.1). Taxonomy (GTDB): domain Bacteria; phylum Verrucomicrobiota; class Verrucomicrobiia; order Verrucomicrobiales; family DEV007; genus Arctic95D-9. Next base: position 3,295 of record CAYMMC010000165.1, on the reverse strand, counting down.
GGATGGTTCTCCGGCCTCGGTTCCGGCAGGGCCTCCCGCCGCGCGGCCCAGGGCGAGCACGATGTCCTCGTGAACCACGACCTGCTCCCCTCGCTCGCCCCCTCCAACGCCAGGATCGAGATCTCCCTCGGCGAGCAGCGCGCCCGCGTCTACCGGAAGGCCGGCCCGACGAAGACCCTCGTCATCGACACCCCCGTTTCCACCGGCAAGTCGGGATACGAGACGCCCGTGGGCAGCTTCACCATCGGCGAGAAGCTGGTCGACAAGCAATCCACCCTCTACGGCACTTGGCTCGACGCGAACGGGGCCCCGGTGCCGAGCAGCGGGGAGAGCGCCCGCCGCCCCGCCGGAGCCACGCGCTTCGTCGGGGCCGACATGCCCTACTGGATGCGGATCCGCGGCGGCATCGGCCTCCACATCGGCGAGGTCCCCGGCCACCCGGCCAGCCATGGCTGCATCCGCGTCCCCGCCTCGGTGCAGCCGCTGATCTATTCGAAGGTCGGCATCGGCACGCCGGTCACGGTCTCGCATTGAGCCCTCCGCCGCCATGAGCAGCCCCCTTCCGGCCACTCCCTTGAAGCTCGGGGTCAACATCGACCACGTCGCGACCCTGCGGCAGGCGCGCTACGCCCACGACCTCGACGCGCACAACGCCGAGCCTTCGCTGCTCGCCGCCGCCCACGAGGCCGAGGCCGCCGGCGCCGACTCGATCACGATCCACCTCCGCCTCGACCGCCGCCACATCCAGGACCGCGACGTCTTCGCGCTGCGGCGCGGCATCCACACCAAGCTGAACCTGGAGATGGGCAACAGCCCGGAGATTCTCTCCATCGCCCTGGAGGCCCGCCCCGACTTCGTCTGCCTCGTTCCCGAAAACCGGCGCGAAATCACGACCGAGGGCGGCTTGAACGTGGCCAACGCGGACACCTCGCTGGAACGGACCGTGAAGGTTCTGCGGGAGAGCGGCATCCTGGTGAGCCTCTTCGTGGATCCCGAGCCGCAGCAGATCCTCGCCTCCGCCAAGATCGGGGCCGACATGGTCGAGCTGCACACCGGGGCCTTCGCCAACGCCGCGCCCGAGGGCGGCGAAGCCGAGTTCCTCTTGCTGCGGGACGCCGCCGCCCTCGCGGCGGAGCAGGGCTTGCAGGTGAACGCCGGGCACGGGATCACCCTGGCCAACTTGGTGAAGCTGATGCGCGTGCCCCACCTCGCGGAGCTCAACGTCGGCCACCATCTCGTCGCCCGGGGCGTCTTTCTCGGGCTCTCCCGGGCAATCCGGGATTTCAAGGCCCTGATGGCCTCGTATCCCCTCCCCCCCACCCTCTGATCCCATTCCGCCATGAACCGAAGACATTTCCTCAAGGCCATCGGCGCGACGGGCGCCGCCCCGCTGCTGCCCCACGCCTCCGCCTTCGGCGCCGCGAACATCCTCGGACTGAGCGAGGATCTCGTGCCGACCCGAAAGATCACCAAGGGGCCGAAGTTCCATTGGTTCGGCTACTACGACAAGCTGGAGTTCGACCCCTCCAACCGCTTCGTGCTGAGCAATCAAGTCGATTTCGAGATGCGCACCCCCACCGCCGCCGACGAGCTGCGCGTCGGCATGGTGGACACGGAGGACAAGGACCGATGGATCGAGCTGGGCGCCAGCAAGGCCTGGGGCTGGCAGCAGGGCTGCATGCTCCAGTGGCTGCCCGGCACGGCATCCAAGGTGCTGTGGAACGACCGGGAGAAGGACGCCTTCGTCACCCGGATCAAGGATGTGAACACGGGCGAGGAGAACGTCGTTCCCAAGCCCATCTACTCGGTCGGCGGCAACGGCAAATGGGCCGTGACCACCGATTTCGCCCGCGTGCAGAACCTCCGCCCCGGCTACGGCTACCAAGGGCTGAAGGACCCCTTCGAGGACGAGCGCCACACGGCGGATTCGGGCCTGTGGAACATCGACATGGAGACCGGCGAATCCAAGCTGATCGTCAGCCTGGAGACCCTGGCCAACATCCCCTTCGAGGGCGCCAAGCTGCTCGACCGGTGGAACTACGCCTACCACCTGCTGATGTCGCCGGACAGCTCGCGCTTCGTCTTTTTGCACCGCTGGCGCGAGTTCGGCCACAAGCACGAGAAGTTCGAGGCCAACCGCGGCTGGAAGACCCGCATGTTCGTCGCCAACGTGGACGGCAGCGGCCTGAAGGTGCTGATGCCCAACGGCATGGTCTCCCACTTCATCTGGAGGGATCCCGACCACGTCTGCGCCTGGACCCGGCCCGAGGGGCACGAGGCGGGCTTCTACGTCTACAACGTGCATACCGACGAATTCACGCGGGTCGGCGCGGAGAAGATGCCCCGCGACGGCCACAACACCTATCTGCCCATCGGCAACGGCCACGACTGGATCCTCAACGACGCCTATCCCACGAAGGACAAGCGCCAGCAGATCCCCTATCTCTACCACGAGCCGAGCGACGCCCGCCACGACCTCGGGAAGTTCCACCTGCCGCCCGCATACACGGGCGAATGGCGCTGCGATCTCCATCCCCGCGCCAGCAACGACGGCAGGACCGTCGCCGTCGACTCGCCCCACGGAGGCGACGGCAGGCAGGTCTATCTGCTCGACGTCAGCGCCCTCGTGGGCGGTTGAGGCGGAGAGAGGTCAGCCCTCCAGCAGCCAATCCGCCACCCTCGCCACGTTCGTGGCCCGGTCGAAGTGCGCGGCGGCGAAACGGCGCGCCCGTTCGCCCATCGCTTCGCGCCGTTCCGGATCGCCCGCCTGCGCCATCGCCGCGGCCAGCCCCGCCGCGTCGCCCGGCTCGACCACCCAGCCCGCGCCGCTCTCCAGCACCCAGGCGCCGATGCTCGACTCCCGCCCGCCGATGAACAGCACCGGACGCCCGGCGCCGAAGATGCCCTGCAGCTTGCTCGGCACCATGGTCCCCGTCCATTCCCTCCGCAGCGAGGCCACGTGCAGATCGGCGGCGCGGAGATGCGCCGCCAGCTCCGCCTCGGGCACGTAGTCGTGCAGCTCCAGGCAGGCGGGGTGATCGATCAGGAAACGTTCGATCTCGCCGCGGCGCTTGCCCCGCCCGTAGCAGGCCAGGCGGAAGCGCCTTCCCCCGTCCCGCCGCGCCCAGTCGAGCAGTTCGTCGAAGCGGTGGCCCAGGCCCATGTTGCCGGAATACATCGCCACCGGCTCGCCTTCCCGCCAGCCGCGCCTGGCGCGCAAGGCCGCGACGTCCTCCTCCCCGACCGCGTCCGGCGTCGTCTCCGTCGTCTCCCATAGGGGAATCCAGGCGGCCTC
>CAYMMC010000164.1:0-6933 GCA_964391125.1 uncultured Akkermansia sp. | reverse complement strand
CCTCCCATCGCCTGGCCGCCATCTCGCCGCGCTCGGTTCCACGCCCCAGTGCGCCCGCCAGGGAGGGCGGTCCCTCGTTCGACGGCTTCCCGGGCGCTGCGGCCTCCTCCGGGCCGGCGCCACCCGAGAGGCCCCCGGAACTCCCGGCTTGAAGCGGCCGCGCCTCTCCGCGCAACGGGCCTCAGTGCGCCTCCAGCCAGTTCTCGCCGATGCCGGATTCGACGACGACGGGCACTTGCAGGGGCAAGGCGGACTTCATGGCCTCCTCGATCTTGGGGACGAGCTCGCCCCTCTCCTCGCGGTGGAGGTCGAAGACGAGCTCGTCGTGGACTTGCAGCAGCATGCGGCTGCGGCTGCCGAGGGCGTCGAGGAGCTCGGCGACGCGCACCATCGCGATCTTGATCATGTCCGCCGCAGTGCCCTGGATGGGGGTGTTGATGGCGGTGCGCTCGGCGGCGGAGCGGATCATCCCGTTCTTCGAGTTGATGTCGCGGAGATGCCGTCGGCGTCCCGTGAGCGTCTCGACGCAGCCCTCGCGCCGGGCCCGCTCGATGGTCTCGTCCTGGTAGCGCTTCACCCCGGGATACTGGCGGAAATACTCGTCGATGACGCCCTGGGCCTCGGTGCGGGAGAGTTCGCCGTTGAGCCGCTGGGAGAGGCCGAAGGCGGAGATGCCGTAGATGATGCCGAAGTTCACCATCTTGGCGGTCCGGCGCATTTCGGGGGTGACTCCGTCGAGCGGCACGCCGAAGACGCGGGCGGCGGTGGCGAGGTGGATGTCCTCGCCGGCGCGGAAGGCGGCGGTCATGGCCTCGTCCCCGCAGAGCGAGGCCATCACGCGCAGCTCGATCTGCGAGTAGTCGGCGGAGAGGAGGACGAACTCCGGGCCGCGCGGGACGAAGGCGCGGCGGATCTCGCGGCCCAGTTCGGAGCGGATGGGGATGTTCTGGAGGTTCGGATGGTTCGAGGCGAGGCGCCCGGTGGCGGCGAGGAGCTGGTGGAAGGTGGTGTGGATGCGCCCGGTGCCGGGGAAGATGGTCGCGGGGAGGGCGTCGACGTAGGTGTTCTTCAGCTTGGCCGCCTCGCGGTAGGCGAGGAGGTCGCGCACGATCTTGTGCTCGGGGGCGAGGGCGGCGAGGGTCTGCTCGTCGGTGCGGTATTGGCCGGTCTTGGTCTTCTTGGCCTTGTCGGCGAGGCCGAGGCGCTCGAAGAGGATCTCGCCGACCTGCTTGGGCGAGTTGAGGTTGAAGGTCGTCCCGGCGGCCTCGTAGACGGCCTTCTCGTATTGGGCGATGCGCTCGCCGAGGATCTCCCCGCTTTCGGCGAGGACGGCGGGATCGACCCGGATGCCCTCCCTCTCCATGGCGACGAGGACGGGGACGAGGGGGCATTCGATCTCGTGGAGGACCCGCTCCTGCTCCAGCTCGCGGATCTTCTCCCGCAGGATCGCGGCGAGCTGCCAGGTCACGTCGGCGTCTTCGCAGGCGTAGCGGGCGACGTCCTCGAAGTCGGGGCCGGCGGGGGCGGCGTCCTCCGCGCCGGCCATCGCGGCCTCGTCGAAGAGGTTCATCTGCCCGCCCTTCTCGACGGGCTTGCCGAAGACGGCCTCGTAGGGGATGGGCGTGTAGCCGAGGAGGGACTCGGCGAGGTAGTCCATGCGGTGCCGCTGCTCGGGCTCGACCAGGCTGTGCGCGAGCATGGTGTCGTAGATGGGGGTGGCCACCCGGAAGCCCTGCCAGAGCAGCACGCCGAGGTCGAACTTCAGGTTGTGCCCGATCTTCTCGATGCGGGGGGCGGCGAAGAGCTCGCGGAACTCCTCCAGCACCTTCCGTCCCTCCTCCCCGGGCGGCACCTCGACGTAGCTGGCCTCGTGGGCCTCCCAGGAGAAGGCGATCCCGATGACGGAGGCGGTCTTCTCGTCGAGCGAGCTGGTCTCGAGGTCGAAGCACCAGGCGTCCCGGCCCTTCAGCCCGTCGATCAGCGCGGCCCGGCCCGCCGCGTCGTCGGCGCGGAGGAAGCGGTAGCGCTTCTCGAAATCGGCGATGGTCCTCAGCTCGGCGACGAGGGCGCCGTCGGCGGTCTCGACGGTGCGGTGGCCCCGGCCCGCCTGGAAGTCCTCGCCGAAGAGCCGCTTGCCGAGGGCGTTGAACTCGAACTCGACGAAGAGCGACTTCAGCGCCTCGTCGTCGCGGGGGCCGAGCTCGATGTCCTCGAACCCGAGGTCGACGGGCGCGTCGGTCAGGATGGTGGCGAGCTGCTTCGAGAGCAGGGCCTGCCCGCGGTTCGCCTCGATGTTTTCGCGCTGCTTGCCCTTGAGCTGGTCGCTGCGGGCGAGCAGCTCTTCGACGGAGCCGAACTCGGCGATCAGCTTCTTCGCGGTCTTCTCGCCGATGCCGGGCACGCCGGGAATGTTGTCGGAGGCGTCGCCCCAGAGCCCCAGCACGTCGATGGTCTGGAGGGGGTCGTCGACGCCCCAGAGCTCGCGGATCGCGGCGGGATCGAGGATTTCCGCGGCGGCGCCCTGCCGGCCGGGCTTGTAGATGTAGGTCGAGTCGGTGACGAGCTGGGCGAAGTCCTTGTCGGGGGTGACCATGTAGGTCTCGAAGCCGCCGAGGGCCTCGGCCCGCTTCGCCAGGGTGCCGATGACGTCGTCGGCCTCCCAGCCGTCGCATTCGATCACGGGAATGCGGAAGGCCTCGACGAGGCGCTTCACGTGCGGGATCTGCAGGGCGAGGTCCTCGGGCATCTCGTCTCGGTGGCCCTTGTAGTCCGGATAGAGCTCGTGCCGAGGCGTCGGCGCGGAGGTGTCGAAGACGACGGCGAGGTGGGTCGGCGACTGCTTCTCGAGCAGGTCGAGCAGGGTCGTGGCGAAGCCGAAGAGGGCCGAGGTGTTGACGCGTCCCGAGGTGTAGATGGGGCTGCGGATCAACGCGAAATGAGCCCGGTAGACGAGCGCCATGCCGTCGAGGAGGAAGAGTCGCTTGGAGGCATCGGCCATGGCGGAAGAAAACGGCGGGCGACGGACGAAGTCAAGACGGCGAATCGGCGGCGCGGCGGCTAGCTCCCCAAGGCCAGCCTCGCCGATTCGGCGACGCCGAAGCAGGTCTCGTCCATGGAGAGCTGGTCGGTCTGGATGACGAGGTCGGCGCAGGACTGGTAGAGCGGTTCGCGGGCGGCGAGCAGCTCCCGGATCGTGCCCAGGGGGTCGGGCGTCCGGAGCAGGGGCCGGTTGCGGTTGCGCTTGACCCGCTCGTGGATGATCTCGGGCGAAGTCCGCAGCCAGACGACGTAGCCGGCGGCGCGGAGGATCGGCCGGTTCCCCTCCCGGACGACGGCGCCCCCGCCGGTGGAGACGACCTGCCCCTCCCGCTCCGCGCATTCCCGCAGGACCTCCGTCTCCAGTCCGCGGAAATGGTCCTCGCCGGATTCCTCGAAGATCTTCGGGATGGATTTGCCGGCCCGCTTCACGATCAGCTTGTCCGTGTCGACGAAGCGGAACCCGAGGCTGCGGGCCACGCGCATGCCGACGGAGGTCTTTCCCGTCCCCATGAACCCGATCAAAATGAGATTGCGGGCGCGTTTTCCTGTCGTATGCACTCCTCGCAGCATAGCGGGAAACCCGCCGCCGCCAACCGGAATCCCCCACTCTTCCCCATGCAGACCGAGATCGCCCTCACCGACACCGAGCAGAGCGCGCGCGAGGCGGTGTCCCGCGCCGTGGCGCTGCTGAGGAGCGGCGAGACGGTGGCCCTGCCCACGGAGACCGTCTACGGGCTCGCCGCCGACGCCTTCAATCCCGAGGCCGTGGCGAAGATCTTCGAGGCGAAGGGACGCCCCCGCTTCGACCCGCTCATCGTCCACCTGCCGAACAAGACGATGGTGCGCGACGTCGCCGAAGTCCCCGACGACGTCGCCAAGACCGTGACCCAGCTCGTCGAGACCTTCTGGCCGGGGCCGCTCACGATCCTGCTGCCCAAGAGGCCCGTCGTCCCCGATCTCGTCACCGCCGGGCTGCCCACGGTGGCGGTGCGGCAGTGCGAGCATCCCATCTTCCACCGCATCCTGAAGCAGTTCGGCGGGCCCGTGGCGGCGCCCAGCGCGAATCGCTTCGGGAAGCTCAGCCCGACCTCGGCGGCGCTCGTGCGCGACCAGCTCGACGGGCGCATCCCCCTCGTCGTCGACGGCGGGGCCTGCGCCCGCGGACTCGAATCGACCATCGTCCGCGTCCTCCCGGCCTCGCCGAAGCCGGTGATCGAGGTGCTGCGGCCCGGGCCGGTCACCGAGGACGATCTGAAGAAGTTCGGAAAGGTCGTCTTCGCGGAGCGCAACGAGGCGGTCGAGGGATCCGCGCCCGAGGCCCCCGGCATGCTCGCCACCCACTACGCGCCGCGCACGCCGCTGCGCCTGCTGGAGCAGCCGGGCGACTTCGCCCCCGAGCCGGGAAAACGCTACGCGCTGCTCAGCTACCGGGGACAGGAGAAGGACGGCTACCTCGCCCTGCACGACTGGGCCGAGGTCGCGGTGCTCAGTCCCGGCTCGGGCCGCGTCGCCGAGGCGGGGATCCGGCTGTTCCACCTGCTGGGCCAGCTCGACAAGCGCGGGCACGACGAGATCGTGGCGGAGCCGGTCCCGAACCGCGGCATCGGCCGGGCCATCCTCGACAAGCTGCGCAAGGCCTCGGCGAAGGCCCCGTAGGGCGGGGGCTCAGGCAGGGGCCGCTTCCTCCCCGCCCTCCCGTCCCAGCGCCCGCACCACGAACAGGGTCGTGTCGTCGCCGCCCGCCTCGCCGAAGGCCCAGTCGAGGATGCGGCGCGCGACCTGCTCGGCGGAGTCCCCGTTCCTCTCGGCGTCGGCGAAGCATTCGGCGATGTGCTTGTTCCAAAGGCCGTCGACGACGCCGTCGGAGCAGATCAGGAACCAGTCGCCCGGCTTGATCGAGGCCGAGGAGACCTGCGGGGTGACGAACTGGCAGCCGCCGCCCACGGCCTGCTGCAACACGTTCTTGCGCGGATGCATGCGCGCCTCGCGTTCGTTGAGCCGTCCCGCGCGGAACTGCGCCCCGACGTGGGTGTGGTCGTAGGTGAGCTGCTTCAGCTCGCCGTTTCGGTACTGGTAGAAGCGGCTGTCGCCGACGTGGGCGAAGGTGACGCGGGTGCGGTAGAAGAGGCCGCAGACCACCGTCGCGCCCATGCCGGTCAGCCTCGGATCCCGCTCGCCCACGCGGGTGACGTAGCCGTGGAGCGACTTCACCGCCGCCTCGAGGAGAGCCTCCGGATCGGTCGCTCCGTGGAAGTCGCCCATCATCGCCGGAAGGAAGCGCCGCAGCTCGCGCACGACCAGCGAGCTCGCGACGTCGCCGGCGGCGGGGCCGCCCATGCCGTCGCTGACCGCGAAGATCAGCCCGTCGCCGTCGATGGAGCGCTCGTCGCAGAGCTCGGCGCTGTGGGCCCAGCCCATGTCCGAGGAGAAGACGGCGAGCGCGTCCTGATTCCCCTCCCGCCGCCGCCCGTCCCGGGTCAGGCCGCACCATTGCAGCCTGCGATGGGCCTCGTCCGCGTCGTCGCGGCGCTGGGGGTCCTCGAGGATCTTGGCGAGCTCGAAGTCGATGACGCAGAACTCCCCCATGCGGGCGTTGTAGGTGATGTTCCGCGGGAAGGGGTCGTCGTGGACGATGCCGTATTCGTCCTCCAGCATCTTGAAGAGCTCGGTGGCCTTCGCCTCGCTGATGCTGCCCAGGGCGGGGGCCCCGCAATTCGTCGTGACGATGGTGAGGGTCTCGGGATCGCTGTCGAGCAGCCGGGGCACGATCTCGCAGCCGCGCGCCTCGAGAGCCTTCAGGACCTTCACCTCGTTCTCGAAGCGCTCCTCCTTGTCGGTGCCCCGGAAGGTCTTGTAGACCCGTCCGTCGTAGCCGACCTTGACGATGGAGCGGATGCCGTCTTTGGCGATTTTCATGATGGTCGCGGAGCCTAGCCGCAGGCGCGGATCGGTTCAACCCGTCCTCCCGCCCTTCTCGGACGATCGCGCCAGGCGGACGATGGCCCGCCTGTCCTCGCGCAAATGCCGCTCCGCCACCTCGCGGACCTGCCCGCGGGTGAGCGAGCGCACGATCTCCGGCGTCTGCCGGTAGCGGTCCCATCCCAGGCCGACGAGCTCGTCGACGGCGGCGGTCGAGGCGAGCTCGCGAACGCCCTGGAGATGGATCGCCTCGCGCCCGATCCAGGAGGCCTTGGCGCGCTCGAATTCCTCCGCGTCGAGCCCTTCGCGCACGATCAGGTCGATCTCGGCGAGCACCTCCTCCTGCACCAGGTCCAGCTTCTCCGGCGCGGTGGAGGCGTAGAAGACGAGCATGCCAGACTCCAGGCCGCTCATCCGCGTCGCTCCGACGGAATAGGCCAGGCCCAGCTCCTCGCGGATGCGGATGAAGAGGCGGGAGGCCATGTCGCTGCAGGCCTCGTCGATCATCTCGAGACCGGGATTGTCGGGATGGGCCAGATCGACGGTGCGGTAGCCGACGAGCAGCACCGCCTGCTCCTTCTCATGGGTCAGCTCGACGAGGCCCGACCCGTCCGACGGCAGCTCGCGCGGCGGCCCTGCGAACTCCCGCGGTCCCGCCGCGAGGCTCTGCTCGAATCGGGAGCGCACCATCGCCTCGGCCCGGTCGGGATCGAGGTCGCCGAAGACGCCGACGACGCCGTTGCCTCCGACGACGAGGCGGCGGTGCAGCGCGGCGAGGGCGCCGCCGTCGAGCGCCCCCACGGACTCGACCGTTCCCGAGGCCTCCAAGCCGTAGGGGTGGTCGCCGAAGAGGCGTCGGCGCAGGGCCTTCATCGCCACGGAGAAGGGCCGGTCGGCCTCGGCCTTGATCTGGGAAAGTTGGTAGGACTTCTCGCGCTCCAGAGCCGCTTCGAGAAAGGCCGGTTCGAGCAGGGT
>CAYMMC010000163.1:0-6940 GCA_964391125.1 uncultured Akkermansia sp. | reverse complement strand
GAATCCGAATGCCTGATGCGGAGGGGGATATCTCAATCGAGCAGCACGAAGCGCTCGTCGATGGGGCGCTGATAGGCCCGCAGGGCGCCGGATTCGACCTCCGCGACGTCCACCTCCCGTCTTGCGAGGTCCGATTCGAGGATGGCGTAGGCGCAGGCGAGGTCGCGCAGACCCTCCGCCCCGGAGCATTCGGGCTGGCCGCTGCGTTCGATGGCCCGGAGCCAGTCGAGCTGGGCGAGGGCGAAGTCGTTCGAGAGACCGAGGGGGAAGTGGCGCTCCTTCAGTTCGGCGGGGGCCTCGGCCTCGTAGAGGGCGCTCAGCGATTGCGGCTCGCCGCCGTCGAGGCGGAGGGTGTCGCCGTCGACTTTCCCCCGGCGGCCATGGAAGACCACGCCCTCGCCGACGGTGGTCGGGGCGCCGTGCCCGCCCCAGCTTCCGAACATCGTCCCGGTCGCTCCGGAGGCGAGGGCGAAATGGGCGTGGAACGTGTCGTCGGCGTCGCAGGCGACGGGGGCGGTCCTCCGTCCTTCGCGCACGATCCAGCGCGTCGGCTCGGCGACCTGGGTGCGGGCCCCCACCGAGACGACTTCGCTGCCGGAGATGTGGCGGACCAGGTCGAAGAAATGCGGCCCGAGATCCAGGGCGATCCCGCCGCCCTCGCGCAGGCGGTGCCGCCAGGGCGTCTCCGCGACGACCAGGTCGGGCGCCCACCAGGCGCCGATGTTGCCCAGCGCCGCCATCTGCACCGGCCCGGCGGGCCCCTCTTCCGAAAAGGCCCAGCCCCAACGGCGCACCCAGGGGGCGAAGCGGAGGTTCTCGAAGACGCCGAAGGTGACGCCGGCCCGGACGGCGCCCTCGCCCATGCGCCGGGCCGCCTCCATCGAGACGGCGAGAGGCTTCTGCGAGAGGAGATGCTTGCCGCCGGCGAAGGCGGTCGCCGCGACCTGGTGGTGCAGGCCGTGAACGGTGAAGTCGTTCACCGCGTCGACCCGGCCCGAGGCGGCCAGTGCGCGGTAGTCGGTGTGGATCTCGACCTCCGTCTCCGGCTGGAAGTCGGAGAGATATTCGTCGTCCACCGCGAGCGGATCGCCGGGGATGGCCGAGACGGCGCGGCGCGGCGGAGGCCCCCCGCCGCGTTTCACGTAGGCGAGGGCGTCCTCCGCCTTCCTCGCGCAGAGGGCCGTGATCTCGAATCCGGCGACGCCCGCCTCGCGGAGGAGGCGGTAGCCCCGGAGATGGGCCGCGAGGATGCGGCCGCAGCCGACGATGCCGATGCGTATCATGTCCGGGGGCGGGGCCGGTCGGGGAGAGGCGTCATCTCCCCTTTCCGGCGGCGCCCGCGATCGCCGGGTAGACGAGGCCCGCGAGGGCGGCGCCGGCCAGCGGAGCGAGCCAGAAGAGCCAGAGCTGCTGGATCGCCCATCCGCCGACGAAGACCGCCGGGCCGGTGCTCCGGGCGGGATTGACGGAGAGGTTGGTCACCGGGATCCCGATGAGGTGGATCAAGGTGAGGCCGAGACCGATGGCGATGGGCGCGAAGCCCTGCGGCGCAGGGGCGTCGGTCGCCCCGAGGATGATGAAGAGGAAGAAGAAGGTCAGGACGACCTCGGCGACGAGGGCCGAGAGCATGGCGTAGCCGCCGGGGGAATGCTCCCCGTAGCCGTTCGCCGCGAATCCTCCCGCGGTGGAGAAGCCCTCCTTGCCGCTCGCGACGAGGTAGAGGATCGCCGCTCCGGCGAGCCCGCCCAGCACCTGCGCGACGATGTAGGGGACCGCCTCGGACTTCGGATGCCGGCCCGCGACGCAGAGGCCGACGGTGACGGCGGGGTTGAGGTGGCAGCCCGAGATGTGCCCGATGGCGTAGGCCATCGTCAGGACGGTGAGACCGAAGGCGAGGGAGACGCCGACGAAGCCGATCCCCAGTTGGACCGGCGTCGGGTCGCCGCCGAGGAAGAGCGCCGCGAGGACCGCGCTGCCGCAGCCTCCGAAGACGAGCCAGAAGGTTCCGAAGAATTCCGCAATCAATTTGTTTTGGTGGTGATGGGGTGGGGCCGATCCCCGGCCCGTTTGCTCTCAGAGTGGAGGATCGGGCGGCGGACGGTCAACGCATTTCCTTGCAAATATTCGTCCCTTTCGGACTCGGCGGGGGCTACATTGCCGGCCATGGAGAAGTTCGACGAAAAGGAGCAGTTCGCCCGCACCCGCAGGAGCCTCATCGAGCGGCTCGCCGACTGGGAGGACCAGCGCACCTGGGACGAGTTCTACCAGACCTACTGGCGGCTGATCTACAGCGTCTCGGTCAAGGCCGGCCTGAGCCGGGAGGAGGCCTTCGACGTGGTCCAGGAGACCGTCCTCGCCGTCGCCAAGCAATGGAAGAAAGGGCAGGTCTACGATCCGGAGAAGGGTTCCTTCAAGACCTGGCTGATGAACATCACGCGCTGGCGCATCGCCGACCAGTTCCGCCTGAAGCAGCGCAACCCCGCCGCCACCCACCAGGCGGGGGGCGCCCCGGGAGCCGCCGGGGACGAACGCCGCACCGCCACCATCGAGCGCCTCGAGGGCCAGAACGGCGCCGAGATCCTCGACCGGCTCTGGGAGCGCGAATGGATGTCGAACCTCGCCGATGTCGCCCTCGACCGCGTCAAGAAGCAGGTCTCGCCGAAGCAATACCAGATCTTCCACGCCTACGTCGTGAAGGAATGGGAGGTGGCGAAGGTCAAGGCGGAGCTCGGGGTGAGCCAGTCGCAGGTCTACCTCGCCAAGCACCGCGTCGGCGCCCTGGTCAAAGAGGAGATCGAGAGGCTGAAGCGGGAGTTCGCCTGAAGTCCCTCCGCCGCTCGATCCAGGAGTTCGCAGGATTGGACGGGAAGGGGCCGCCGACGCGCCGGCGAGGTCGCTGCCCTCGCCTACAGGGAGGGCCCCGCCTCCGGGCTCTGTGGCCGCGTCCATCGGGCGCGGGGCGGACGATCCGCCGACCTCGGGGGCAGTCGGATCCGACCATGGCCTTGCGCCTCGTCGCAGTCCCAGCTCCTTGGACTTTTTTGCCAGCCGCTCCACCTCCATGGTCAGCTGCCGATCTTGATCTGCCCCTGATTTGCGTGGCCAGGAATGAGGAATGTCGTTTATTGCCGCCGCTTGCTTTCTTTGCGGTTTGACAGCCCGTATCGCTTCGGCTCCCCGTCCCATCCCGCCCGTGCGCCATGAGCAATCTCGACCTCGCCCTCCGATTCTTCCTCCAGATCGCGGTCATCCTGCTGGCCTGCCGTCTGGTAGGCGCGGTCGCCGCGAGGTTCGGCCAGCCCCAGGTCGTCGCCGAAATGGTCACCGGCGTGCTCCTCGGCCCCTCCCTGTTCGGCCTGATCGCCCCGGAGATGCAATCCTGGCTCTTTCCTTGGGACGCCACGCAGCGAACCCGCGACACCTCCGCCTACCTCTACCCCGCCTCGCAGCTCGGCCTCGCCCTCTACATGTTCATCGTCGGCATGGAGTTCCGCATCGACATCGTGCGGGAGAGGCTGCGGAGCTCCGTCGCCGTCTCCCTCGCGGGCATGGCCACGCCATTCGTCCTCGGCGCCGGGCTCGCCTGGATCCTCCACCGGCACACCGATCTGTTCCCGGCCCGGACCTCCCTGCTGGAGGCCATGCTCTTTCTCGGCGCGTCGATGTGCATCACCGCCTTCCCCATGCTGGCCCGCATCATCCACTTCAAGGGCCTCGCCGGCACCACCATGGGCACCGTCGCGATCGGGGCGGGCGCGATCGACGACGCCATGGCCTGGATTCTGCTCGCCGTGGTCCTCGCCAGCATGGACGGAGAGATCGCGAAATCGCTTTTCAACATCGCCGGAGCGGTCGGCTACGTCGCGGTCGTGCTGGGACTTCTGCGGCCGCTCCTGGCCCGCTGCTCCCGCCTCCTCGCCGACGGGGAGGGGAGGGCCACCGAGGCCGGGCTCGCCGTCGGTCTGGCGCTGATGGCCCTGGGGGCCTGGTTCACCGACCTCATCCATCTTCACGCCGTCTTCGGCGCCTTCGTCATGGGGGCGGCGATGCCCCGGGGCGCGTTCTCGAAGGAGCTGATCGCCCGCATCCAGCCGCTCACGGTGGCGTTGCTTCTGCCGCTCTTCTTCACCTACTCGGGCCTGAACACCCAGATCGGTCTGCTCGACTCGTGGCTCCTCTGGGGCGTCTGCGCCTCCGTGCTGGCCGTCGCCGTGATCGGTAAATGGGCCGCCTGCACCCTCGCCGCCCGCGCCACCGGCCTCTCGTCCCGCGAAGCCATGGGCATCGGCATCCTCATGAACTCGCGCGGGCTCATGGAGCTGATCATCATCAACATCGGCCTCCAGCGCGGCGTCATCTCGGAGGGGCTCTTCGCCACTCTGGTGGTCATGGCGGTGGTCACCACGCTGATGGCCTCGCCGATCTTCGAACATCTCGTCGGCAGCGGAGGCCGGGGCGAGGGGGGCGCCGCAACCAATCCGGCCGGTCCGGCGGCCTGACCCTCCTGCGCCGGAGGGAGTTTTCACTGGCGTTTTCCCCCGATTTCGCGAGGATGGACGCCGCCATGCATCTCGACCTTCGCATCTTCAGCGGAACCGCCCATCCCGATCTCGCCGACGAGATCGCGGGCCACCTCGGCGTCCGGCGCTCCGACGCCACCGTGAAGCACTTTCCGGACGGCGAGACCTTCGTGAAGATCAACGAGAACATCCGCAAGCGCGACATCTTCATCGTGCAGCCGACCTGTCCGCCGACGAACCAGAACCTGATGGAGCTGCTGATCATGGTCGACGCGGCGCGGCGGGCCAGCGCCGAGAGCATCACCGCCGTGATCCCCTTCTTCGGCTACGCCCGGCAGGACCGCAAGGACCAGCCCCGCGTCCCCATCACCGCGAAGCTCGTCGCCAATCTCCTCACCGCCGCCGGGGTCACGCGGGTCCTCACCGTCGACCTCCACGCCGGACAGATCCAGGGCTTCTTCGACATCCCCGTCGACCATCTCTACGCCCTGCCGGTGCTCATCAAGTATCTGCGGGAGAAGGGCGTCTCCAACGATCTCGTCGTGGTCTCCCCCGACGTCGGCGGGATGAAGATGGCGCACGCCTACTCCAAGGCTCTCGGCACCCCGCTCGCCATCGTGGCGAAGAACCGCGTCAGCGCCACCGAGGTCGAGGCCATCAGCCTGATCGGCGAGGTCGAGGGCAAGGACGTGCTCCTCGTCGACGACATCTCCGAGACCGCCGGCACCATCACCTCGGCGGCGAAGCTGCTCCGCGCGAAGGGGGCCAAGCGCATCTACGCGGGCGTCTCCCACGCCGTCCTCAACGACCAGGGCCGCCGCCGCATCGCCGAATCGGAGATCGAGGAGGTCATCTCCACCAACAGCACGCCCTACGCCACCGGCGAGAAGGTGAAGACGGTGAGCGTGGCCGAGATCCTCGCGGAAGCGATCCGCCGCATCCATCTGGGCGAGTCGGTGACATCTCTCTTTGACATTTCCTGAGCGCTCGCCTAGATTCCCCGCCCTCCCGCCCCCGGAACCGCCCGGCGGCGGGCAGTCGATCCCATTCAGAAACACACACCGGAACGATGGCCAAACAAGAAACGATCAAAGCCGACAAGCGCGAAGCCACGGGCACCACCGCCGCGAGGCGCCTGCGCCGCACCGGTGTCGTCCCCGCCGTGGTCTACGGAGGCAAGCAGCGCGAATACCCCATCCAGCTCAACGCCAAGGCCTTCCTCGACGTGCTGCGCCACCAGGCCAGCCACAACTTCCTCGTGAACCTCGAGATCGCCGGCGCCAACGAGAAGTCCAAGCTCGCCATCGTGCAGGACGTCCAGCGCAACCCCATCAACGGCGCCCTCATCCACGTCGACTTCCGCGCCGTGAGCGAGGACGACACGATCCACGCGGTCGTCCCCATCGAGTTCCACGGCGAGCCCGTCGGGGTCAAGGCCGGCGGCCTGCTCGAGCAGCTCGTCCACGAGATCGAAGTCCACTGCCGCCCCGCCGACCTGCCGGAGCGCATCGTCAACGACGTCGAGGAGCTCGGGCTGGGCCAAACGCTCAAGGTGGCCGACCTCAACCTGCCCCAGGGCGTTTCGGTGAAGCTGGACGGCGAAGTCCTCGTCGCCATCGTCAACCAGACCCGCGCCTCGGTCTCGCAAACCCAGAGCGCGGCCTCCTGAGCGATTTTCTCCCGAAGGAACCCCTTTCGAAGAACCCCGGTGAAAACCGGGGTTTTTTTCTGCCATGGCTCCTCCCACGGTCTCCGTCGCGATGCCCGCGAGGAACGCGGCGAGCACCCTCGCCGCCGCCGTGGCGAGCTTGCAGGCGCAGGACTTGGAGGATTTCGAGATGGTCCTGGTGGACCACGCCTCCGAGGACGGCACCCACGAGGCGATGCGGGCGCTGGCCCGCAGGGATGCCCGCATACGCGTCCTCCGCTGCGAGGGGAGCTACGTCGAGGCCTGCAATCTGGCCTGGCGCTCGGCCTCGGGGACTCTGGTCGCCCGCATGGACGCCGACGACCTCGCCGCGCCCGCCCGCCTCAGGACGCAGCGCGACTTCCTCGCGGCCCGGCCCGAGCTCGCGGGATGCGGCTCGCGGGTCCGCATCCTCAAGCCCGCCGAGGCCTGCGGAACGCGGCCTCCCGACGGGGGCTACCGGCGCTACGAGCGCTGGATCAACGGGATCGTCGCGCCCGAGGCCATCGAGCGCGAGCGCTTCGTCGACAGTCCGCTGCCGCATCCCACGGCGATGCTGCGGCGCGAGGTCCTCGAGGAGATGGACGGCTACGCCGATCCGCCCTGGGCCGAGGACTACGATCTTTGGCTGAGGCTCCTCGAGCGGGGCCGGCGCCTCGGCAAGACGACCGAGATCCTTCTGGACTGGATCGACGGCCCCGGCCGCGCAAGCCGCTCCCTCGAACGCTACGCC
>CAYMMC010000162.1:5887-6987 GCA_964391125.1 uncultured Akkermansia sp. | reverse complement strand
CTCTCCTCGAAGGCGCCGGAGCACGTCCTCGAGACGATCCGGCGCCCGACCCCCAACAACATCACCCTCGCCTCCATCCACCAGACCAGCAGCAGGCTCTTCCACCCGTTCGACAAGGCCCTGCTCCTCGACAACGGGGGGCGCATGGCCTTCTTCGGCACGCCGACGCAGATGCTCGAATACTTCAACGAGGCGCGGCGGCAGGAAGGCATCTACACCGCCGCCGCCCCGGCCGGATGCGACGGCGCCGACGGCGTCCTCGCCCTGACCCCCGACTTCGTCTTCGACGTCCTCGAGACGCCCCTGCGCGACCTCGGCGGCGACGTCATCTACGAGCGCGACGTGCGCGGCAACCTCATCCCGGCGCGCCGCTTCAACGCCTCCTTCTGGTCCGACCGCTTCCAGACCCACCGCCTCCTCGAGGAGGTGAACCTGCGCGAGATCGACAGCGACACCGCCCAGACCACCACCATCCAGAAGACCCCGCAGGCGCCGCCGCGAAAGCTCCGGCACGACTGGGTCCGCTTCTCCAACCAGTTCAAGCGCGCCTTCCTCAGCAAGCTGCGCAACCGGGCCAACCTCGCCACCACCCTGCTGGAGGCCCCCGCCCTCGCCGTCCTCATCGCCATGGTGATGCGCTACTCCGAGGACGGGGAATACAACTTCGCCAACGCCTTCCACATCCCCACCTACCTCTTCCTCGGCCTCGTCGTCGCCCTTTTCCTCGGCATGACGAACTCCGCCGAGGAGATCATCCGCGACCGCAACCTCCTCCAGCGCGAGCGCCACCACGGCTTCCGCGTGAGCGGCTACATCGTCGGAAAGTACCTCTCCCTCGGCTTCTTCGCCCTGCTCCAGTGCGTCATCTACCTCCTCATCGGCAACGCCATCCTCGGCATCCGCGACATGTTCCTGCCGAACCTGGTCTGGATGTTCGCCACCTCCTTCGTCGGGATCGCGGCCGGGCTCTTCATCTCCTCCATCGTCAGCAGTCCGAAGACCGCCATCAACATCATCCCCCTCGTCCTCATAGACGAGGATGCGACCGGCACCCATGCCATCCAGCCGCCGCAGGGTGTCGTAGAGCTGGCGCCCACGCT
>CAYMMC010000162.1:0-5877 GCA_964391125.1 uncultured Akkermansia sp. | reverse complement strand
ATCCCCCTCGTCCTCATCCCCAACATCATCCTCGGCGGGGCGCTCATCAAATACGACGAGATGAACCGCAGCTTCGACATCATCCAGAACATCCGGCAGTGGTTCGTGCCCGAGGACCAGAGAGAGGAGGCGAGCAAGCTGAAGGTGCCGGCCATCTGCCACCTCATGCCCCTGCGCTGGAGCTACGAGGCCATCGTCATCCTCCACGCCGAGCACAACCCCGCCAGCGTCCTGACCAACTACATCAACGCCGAGATCCAGAAATTCAGCCTCATCCCCGTCGACCAGGAGCTGACCGAGGAGGAGGACGAGCGCCTCTACCAGTACAAACAGGCCCTCTCCGTCATCCACGGGATCCGGGGGGAGTCCCCTCGGCAGGTCGACCGCCAGCTCGCCGAGATCCGCAGGCGCCTGGAGAAGGGGACCTTCGACCCCGAGCCCTACTTCGAGGCCCGGCACGATCCCGAAGCGAAGACCTACTCCGTCAGCGAACTCTACCTGAACACCAAGGTGCAGGACCTCTTCACCCGCGCCGAGGTCGAGCGCGAGGACTACCGCCGGAAGGACAACCCGCCCAACGTCTTCTTCGGGGCCGAGCGCCAGTTCCGCGTGCCCTTCCTCGTCGAGAACGGGGAGACCGGCTCGGTCGGGCTCTCGCTCTCCCCGCGGCGGAGCGAGCGCGAGGGGTTCAGGGACGTCCGCCTCGGGATCAAGACCGTCGCCCTCAACCTGATGGCCATGGCGGCCTTCGTCGTCGTCGCCTTCTTCGCCCTGCGGGCCAGCCTGAAGCGGCAGCTGCAGAAGGTGTAGGGCCGCCGCGGCACAAGCCATCCGGCGCGAAACGGCATGGCGCACCTTTCAGGTTGAATCCCCGGCGGATCGACCGGAAGGCTTTGGACATGGCAACAGCGACGATTTCTCTCCTTCTCCGCCGCCGCCGGTCGATGGGCCGGCTCGCGGCGGCCTTGGCCCTCGCCCTCGGTCCGGGCCTCCATGCCGACGAGTGGGCGCTCGAACCCGGCGACCGCATCGCCCTGGTGGGCAACGCCCTCGCCGAGCGGCTCCAGCACGACGGCTGGTTCGAGACCTATCTGCAGGCGGGCCATCCCGACGGCCAGCTCGTGGTCCGCAACCTGGGCTACTCCGGCGACCAGGTACACTACCGGCCCCGCGCCCACCAGGGCTTCGGCGACAGCGACAGCCACCTCGCCAACGTCCAGGCCTCCGTCGTCTTCGCCTTCTTCGGCTACAACGAATCCTTCGCCGACCAGCCCGAGGACTACCGCAAGCAGCTCGCCGGCTGGATCGACCACGTCCGCACCCTGACCTACCTGCCGGGCGGCAAGGCGCCCCGGGTCGTGCTTTTCTCCCCCATCGCCCACGAGTACCTCGGCGACCCGCTCCTGCCCGACGGCAAGGAGAACAACGCGCGCCTCGCCGCCATCGCCCGCGTCACCGCCGAGGTCGCCAAGGACAAGGGGGCGCCTCACGTCGATCTCTTCGCCGCCTCGCAGGCCTGGTACGAGGCCGCCGACCGTCCCCTCACCATCAACGGCGTCCACCTGGAGGACGAGGGCAACCGCGCCCTGGCCCGCCATTTCGCCGGCGAGGTGCTGAAGAAGGCCCCGGCGCTGGACGAGGCCGGCCTCGAGCGCCTCCGCGAAGCGGTCATGGAGAAGGACCGCCATTGGTTCAACCGCTACCGCGCCGCCAGCGGCAACGACGTCTGGGGCAGCCGCTCCGTGCAGGACGGCAACCACGCCACCCTCAACCGCGAGCTGCTCATGCTCGACGTCATGACCGCGAACCGCGACGTGCAGGTCTGGGCCCGGGCGAAGGGACAGGAACACGAAGTCGACGACAGCAACGTGCCGGAGCCGGTGAAGGTCGGCACCCACATCGTCCGCGAGGTCGTCTTCACCGATCCCAAGGAGGCCATCCAGCGCATGACCTACCCCGACGAGCTCCAGGTCAATCTTTTCGCCGCCGAGGACCGCTTCCCCGAAGTCGTCAACCCCGTCGCCCTGCAGGTGGACACCAAGGGGCGCCTCTGGGTGGCCTCCTGGGAGGACTACCCCAAATGGCATCCCGGCCGCCCGGTCCGGGACCGCCTCGTCATCCTCAGCGACGAGGACGGCGACGGCGAGGCCGACAAGGCCACCACCTTCGCCCACGTCTCCCAGCTCACCGGCTTCGAGTTCTGGAACGGCGGCGTCGTCGCCGTCTCCGCGCCCGACGTCTTCTTCCTCAAGGACACCGACGGCGACGACGTGGCCGACGTGAAGATCCACCTCTTCGGCGGCCTCGGCGCGGACGACACCCACCACGCCGCCAACAACCTCGTCCTCGGCCCCGACGGCTATATCTACTACCAGCGCGGCATCTTCATCCTCGAGAACGTCGAGACTCCCTGGCGCGCCTCCGACGAGTCCGGCACCACCGGCCTCTACCGATTCAATCCCCGCACCTTCGACTTCTCCTTCGTCGTCGAGAACACCCCGAACCCCCACGGCATCAGCTTCGACCCCTGGGGCAACCTCCTGATCACCGACGGCACCTCGGGCAAGGCCTTCCACGTCTACCACGAGCGCGTGCCGGACGAAGGCGGACAGCTCCGGGATGTCTGGAACAAGCGTCCGCTCGTCCCCACCACGGTCCGTCCCGTGGCCGCCAGCCTCTTCTTCTCCAGCCCCCACTTCCCCGGGGCCTACCGGAACAACTTCCTCATCATGAACACCATCGGCTACCAGGGGATCAAGCGCTACCGGCTCGACCACCACGACGACGGCAGCATCGACGGGGAGGAGATCGAGAACTTCCTCTTCACCGGCACCGACCCCACCTTCAAGCCGAACTCCGAGGCCAAGCCCCGCGAGTTCCCCCCCGACTACCCCGGCGACCCCAACTTCCGGCCCTCCGACGCCGTCGTCGGATTCGACGGAGCGCTCTACTTCGCCGACTGGCACAACCCCGTCATCACCCATTCGCCCTACAACCTGCGCGACTCCAGCCGCGACCGGAAGCACGGCCGCATCTACCGCGTCACCGCCAAGGACCGGCCCCTGCTCGATCCCGTCCGCGTCCACGGCGAGAGCATCGAGCATCTCCTCGGCCTGCTGCGCCATCCCGCCGACGCCATCCGCCACCAGGTCAGGGTGGAGCTGAGCGGACGCGACGGCGGCGAGGTCGTCGCCCAAACCAAGGCCTGGGCCGCCCGGCTCGATCCCGCCAAGGCCGAGGACGCCCTGCCCCTGCTCGAGGCCCTCTGGCTCCACCAGCAGCACGGGGCCGAGGACGCCGAGCTGCTGGAGAGGGCCAGGGCCATCGCCGATCCCAAGGTCCGGCCCGCCCTCGAGACGGTCGCCTGGCATTGGAGCGACCGCAGCGCCCACTTCCGCGGAGGCACCGACAAGGAGACGCGGGGCATGCAGTTCCGCACCGGCTACGAGCCCTACTGGGCCAAGCTGAGCGGCCTGGTCGAGGAGCCGCCCAAGACCAGCTCCGCGAAGTCCCTCGACCTGCGCGGCGAGGAGACCGCCAAGATCACCATCCAGGCGGCCTTGCTGAAGTTCACCATCGAGGCCTTCACCGTGAAGCCCGGCCAGCCCGTCGAGCTGACCCTGGACAACACCGACGTCATGCCCCACAACCTTCTCCTCGTTGCCCCCGGCACCATCGAGGACGTCTCCACCAAGGCCATGGCCATGGGCGTCGAAGGCTGGGGCAGGCACTACGTCCCCGAGACCGACGCCGTCCTCCACGCCACCAAGCTCGTCGACGCCAGCCAGCGGGAGACCCTGGTCTTCAAGGCGCCGGAGAAGGCGGGCGACTACCCCTACGTCTGCACCTTCCCCGGCCACGCCTACGTGATGCGCGGCGTGATGACGGTGGCGGAGGGGAAATAGGGACGCATCCGTCCGTCGGCGGGGTTCGCCCGATCCGGCGGAGGCCGGGGTCTCCCTCAGGCCACCGGCTGCGGCATCTCCACGCGGTAGAGCGCGAAGCCGAGCGAATCGTCCTCCACCTCGGTGAAGGGGAAGGTGTGGTGGACGCTGCCGGCCGTGGCCGCCGAGACGGTGAGGCGGTTCTTCCGCCGCCGGCCGGCCGAGCGCACCTCCGCGGCGAGGTCGACGATGCTTCGCACCGACTCGAAATCGAGAGCGTCGCCGGCGCCGCCGACGCGGGCGCGCGCCGTTCCGGTGTGGATGCCGATCTCCAGGAAGATGGGCAGGTTCGTCTCCACCTTCCACTCCCGCAGCAGGCGGGCGAGGGCGCCCTGCATGGCGAGGGCGGTCTGGATGGCGTAGCGCTCCTGGTGCGGGTCGTCGCGGGTCGCTCCGAAGACGGCGATGACGCTCTCGTCGCTCGACTTCTCCAGCGAGCCGTGATGCCGCAGGACGATGTCGATCATCGTCGAGAAGTATTCGTTGAGCAGGGCGAAGACCCGCTCCCCGCCGAGGCGGGAGGAAAGCTGACCGAAGCCGCGAAGCTCGGCCACGAGCACGGTGACGCGGCGGGACGTCTCCTCGCCCTCTTCGGCCGCTCCCAGCTTCGCGTCGGCGGCCTGGGAGCGCACGTAGTGGACGAGCGCCCCCTTGAGCGACTCGCGCTCCTCCAGCCCTTCGGCCATCTGGTTGATCGCCTTGGCCAGCTCGCCGAATTCGTCCTTGCGCGTCGCGGGGATGCGGGAGGCGAAGTCGCCCCGACCGATGCGCCGGACGAACTCCTGCAGCTCGGTGAGCGGTTGGGCCACTTTCCGCGAAAGCCACGCGGCGAGCGCGGCGGCGAGAATCAAGGCCGCGAGCATGGCGAGCAGGTCGCCGACGAGGAGCCGTTGCAGAAGAATCCGGATGCGCTGGGCCGCGATGTCCGCGCCCAGCATGGCCACGGGTCTCCCGGCGCTGTCGTGCACCGGGGCGAAGGCCGAGAGCCAAGTGCCGAAGGAGTCCTTCGCGTAGTGCCCGTCGACGCGGTCCACGCCGAGGACGGGCGCCTCGTCGGGGCTGGCGAACTCGACGCGGTCGCCGAGGCGGGACTTGTGCTCCGGATCGGTCTCGGCATCGACGACGTACTCCCAGCCGCCGTCGGGAAGCGGTCGGATGAGATAGAGGAAGCGGACCGGCAAGGCCCCGGAATCATTGGCGTCCAGCGTCTCGCGGAGCGGACCGGCCACCTCCTCGTAGAGGGGGGAGCCGTCCTGGTCGGGGTGGACGAGCCGGGCGACCTTGTCGCCGTCGATGCGCGGCGCGGCGCTGAGGACCAGGGTATGCACCTTTTCCTGGATCAGCTCGAAGGCCAGCCGGCTCGCCTTTCGCAGGCTGAGGAAGACGAGCAGCCCGCAGCTCACGCCGACGAGGAGGATCAACAGGGTCTGGAGCTTGCGGCGGAAGGACACGGCGGAAAAGATAGCCCAGGAAATGCCGCTGCAAACCGCAGATTCGCGCCGGAGGCGACCGGCTCTCCGGTCGTTTCCAGCACGTGACGCTGGACGGAGGGGGCCCCCCGGTTTCGGGAGGCCAGCCGCCGCGCGAGCGTCCGCCGCTCAGGAAGGGATCGGATCACTTCCTGATGACGGTGATCGTCTGCACTGGCGAGAGCCTGCCGGTGGCGTCCGCCGCGCGGACCCGGATCTTGTTGTTGCCGAGCTTGAGCGGCGCCTTGTAGCGCCAGCGATTGGTCCCCTTTGCGGGGCGGTATTTCTTCTTGCCCTTGGGGCGCGCGTCGCGGGCCTCGACCCGGCGCAGATCGTTGTCCGCGTCCGCGGCGGTGCCCTTGATGGTGTCTTTGCCCTTGGTGGTTTTCACCTTCTTCTTGCCGCTGATCTTGACGGAGGGCGGCGTGGGGGGCGGTGCGGGAAGGTCGAAGAGGTAGGCGGCT
>CAYMMC010000161.1:0-7013 GCA_964391125.1 uncultured Akkermansia sp. | reverse complement strand
GGTGCGGCCCCGGAGGTGGGTGGTGGGCGCTTGGGAAAGCGCCCGTCCTTGGGCGGCCTCTGACTGCGGCGAGGGGTGGGAGGACGGGATTCGTTCGCGGCGGGATCTGCCGAGGCCGCTGGCCTCGGGCGGGCATGGAAGGGGAGGAGTGAGCGGGGCCGACGACCTTGTCTACAGACGGAGAATGGAGCTCCCCCGCATCGGATTTTCGGAGTTGGATCGCTCGCTCCGCCTTTGCCCTGTAGGGCAGGCGCTCCGCTTGCCGCCCACCTCTCAGGCCTGCTCGTGCCACTCGCGGCCGAGGGCGGTGCCGCGGACCTTGCCGGCGAAGGTGGCGCCGAGAAAGGGGGTGACCGGGCTCTTCGTCTTCATCGTCTCCCGCGTCACGGGCGTCTCGGCCCCGGGATCGAAGACGAAGAACTCCGCCTTCCCTCCTTCGGCGATCGGAACCGGGGCCAGGCCGATCAGACGGCGCGGCGCGGCGGAGTAGCGCTCGATCAGCAGGTCCCAGCCGAAGACGCCGGTGCGGATGAAGCGGTCGAACATCGCCGGCACCGTCGTCTCGAGCCCGGCCGCGCCGAAGGGCGCGCCGCCGAAGTCGCTCGACTTCTCGAACTCGGTGTGGGGCGCGTGGTCGCAGGCGAGCAGGTCGATGGAGCCGGCGACGAAGCCCGCCACGAGGGCCTCGACGTCGTCGGCGGGACGCAGGGGCGGGTTGAACTTGAAGTGGGTGTCGTAGTCGCGGAGGTCCTGCTCGGTCAGGACGAGATGATGCGGCGAGACCTCGCAGGTGACGAGGGCGCCCTCCTCCTTGGCCGCGCGGATCGACCTCAGCCCGCGGGCCGTCGAGACTTGCTGGATGTGGAGCCGCGCTCCGGTGTGCTGGGCGATGCGGAGGTCGCGGTCGATGGCGATCTCCTGGCTGATGGCGGGGATGCCGGGCAGGCCGAAGCGGTAGGAGACGCGCCCTTCGTTCACCGCCCCGGCCTTCGACAGCGCGGGGGTGTCGCCATGCGAGGCGACGAGGAGGTCGAAGTCGCGGGCATACTCCAGGCAGCGCCGCATCAGATCCGGGCAGGGCACGGAGCGGTCGGAGTCGGTGAGCAGCGGCACCCCGCGCGAGGCCATGCCGGAGAAGCCCGCCATCTCCTTGCCCTCGCGGCCTTTGGTGAGGCAGCCGGACTGGAGCATGGGGATGGGGCTGGATTCCGAGACCAGGTCCATGGCGCTCTTGACGAGGTGCCCGGAATCGGTCGGGGGCACGGTGTCGGGCATCAGGACGAGGCCGGTGACCCCGCCCCGCAGGGCGGCGGCGGCGCAGGTGGCGAAGGTCTCCTTGTGCTCCTGCCCCGGCTCGCGGGCGTGGACGTGGACGTCGAACATCCCCGGAACGAGGACGCAGCCGGTGCAGTCGACGATCTCGGCCCCCTCCGGCGCGGGGAGGCCGGCGGCGACGGCGGCGACGAGGCCGTCCCCATCGACGAGGACGTCGGCGGCGAGGAGCTCGCCCGAATCCGCCGAGGCGATCCGTCCGTTCTGGAAGAGCCGTGGTTTCGGGGAGCCCATCGCGTCAGTCCTTGTCCGTTTCCGGTTTCAGCCAGTGCAGCACCGCCATGCGCACGGCGATGCCGTTCTCGACCTGGGTGCTGATGAGGCTGCGTTCGTAGCGCATCGCCTCGTCGGTGATCTCGACCCCGCGGTTGACGGGGCCGGGGTGCATGAGATAGGCCCCGAGCTGGCGCATCCGCACCAGGCGCGCCGTGTTCATCCCGTACATCTTGTGGTATTCGGCGATGCTGGGGAAGAACATGCCCTCCTGCCGCTCCAGCTGCACCCGCAGCAGGTAGACGGCGTCGGGCTTCCAGTCGAAGACCTCGTCCCAGGAATGGAGGCGGGTCATGAAGCCGTGGCGCCCGGCCGGCACCAGCGAACCGGGGCCGAGCACCGCGATCTCGATGCCGAGCTTGTGGAACAGGGTGCTGGTCGAGCGGGCCACCCGCGAGTGGAGGATGTCGCCGACGATCACGAGCCGGCGTCCCCGGTAGTCGGGGTAGACCTCGCGGAAGGTCATCGCGTCGAGGAGCGCCTGGGTGGGATGGGCGTGGTAGCCGTCGCCCGCGTTGACGACCGAGGCGCCGGTGTGCTTCGCCACGATGCCCGGCACGCCGGCGGCCTGGTGCCGGATCACGATGTAGTCCGAGCGCATCGCCTGGAGCGTCTCGATGGTGTCGAGCAGCGATTCCCCCTTCACCACCGAGGAGCTGGAGACGGTGAAGTTCGTCACGTCGGCCGAGAGGCGGTTCGCCGCCACCTCGAAGGAGCTGCTGGTGCGCGTGGAGGGCTCGTAGAAGAGGTTGAGCACCGTCTTGCCGCGCAGCGTCGGCACCTTCTTGACGGAACGCTGGAAGAGCTGCTTGAAGGGGGCCGCGTTGGCGAGGACGTGCTCGATCTCGGGCAGGTCGAGGCCTTCGATGTCGAGCAGATCCTTTCGCGGCTTCAGTTCGCTCATGCGGCGGGGGCCTGGCCCGGGGTTTCCAGAAAGACGCCTTCCTCGCCTCCGTCGTCCTCGCGGAAGCTGACCCTCACATACTGGCCGCGTTCCGTGCCGACGCGATGCACGACGTAGTCGGGCTGGATCGGAACCTCCCGGTGGCCGCGGTCGAGGAGGACGGCCAGCTCGATCCTGGCGGGGCGGCCGTAGTCCATCAGCCCCTCCAGGGCGGCGCGGACGGTGCGGCCGGTGTAGATGATCTCGTCGAAGAGGACGACGTGGACGCCGTCGAGGGAGAAGGGCACGTCGGAGGTCTCCAAAGAAGGCAGCTCCGGCCCCCGGTGCTCGAAGTCGTCCCGGTAGAGGGACACGTCGAGGATGCCGACGGGATAGCGCAGCCCCCTCTTCTCCAGCACGGCGGCGACGCGCCTCGCCAAGGTGACGCCGCGGGTGCGGAGCCCGACGAAGGCGACCTCGTCCCCGCCGTGCCGCCCCGCGATCTCGTCGGCCAAGGCGGCGACGCCCGCGGAAATCTCCTCGGGATTCAGGATCTCGGTTCGGACGATGTCTCGGGTGTCGTTCACGGGAGCGCTCGGTCGCGTCCACCTTTAGGCCCGAAACCCGGACGCGCATCTAAAATTTCGACCCGGACCCATCTGGCCAAGTGGAGTCAGACGGAGCGGGGCGAAGTCAAATTCGCGGGCCTTTCCCCCCCGCGCCGTCGCCGCAAGGCGTCGAGCAGGTCCCTTCCGCGATCCTCCCAGCGGAAGGCGTCGCGGCAGATCGCGAAGGCCTCGCTCCGCATCGCGTTGAGCCGGTCGAGATCGTCGACGGCGGCGGCGACGGCGGCGACGAGGGCCGGGACGTCGCGCTCGAGGAGGAGGTGCCGGGGGCTCTCCAGCGGCAGGCCTTCGACGGCTTGGGCGAGTCCGGCCAGCGGCAGCCCGTGGAAGAGATACTCCAAGGTCTTCAGTTTGAATCCGCCGCCGAACTCCTCGACGATCAGCCCCATGCGGGCGTCCAGCAGGTAGGGGCTCATGTCCGGCACCCGTCCGACGAAATCCACTCCGGGGAAGCGCGCCTCCACGGCGGCGCGGAAGGCCTCGTCGGTCTTCCCGACGATCCGGAGGGCGATCCCGGCGGCGGCAAGGGGCGCGGCGGCCTGATCGAGAAAGCGCTCCAGATTGATCCGCTTCGCGATCCATTCGAAGGACCCGGACATGACGACGCGCCGGGGCGTCTCCGCCGTGATCACGCGGTCGGGATGGAACGGGCCGGCGTAGCCGGGGGTGAGGCAGAGGTAGCTCTGCCGGGGGAAGTGCGCCCGGTAGGCATCGACTTCGGCCGGAGTGATGGCGGTGACGAGATCGGCCTCGCGGCATAGGGCCTCCTCCTGCCGGGCGTATTTCTCCGCGTCGAACCGCAAGGCGAGGCGCCGGGGAAAGGCCGCGGCGGAGCTGCGGGCGACTTCGCGACGGACCTTGGCCTCGTGGTTGTGCGAGACGTAGACGAGGAGGGGGTCGCCGGGGAGGCCGCCGGATCGCCTGCGGCGACGGATGGGGCGAAGAGCCCAGCCGAGGGCGGCGTGGTCGATGAGGATGGCGTCCCAGGCTTCCCCCGAGATCGCCTCGTCCAAGGCTCTGCCCGGGCCTCCGTGCTTGAGCCGCCACGAATCGGCGGGGAGCGGTCCGAGGAGGCTGCCGAGGCGCGAACCCAGGGTCGGCGAACCGAGCCGCCAGGCGACGCCGTCCTCGTCGAGATGCTCGCTGGCCTCGCTGCCGTCGCCGACGGGGGCCTCGTCGTTGTCGTGCGCGATCACGGTGAGATCGGCCCCGGCCCCGGCGAAGGAGCGGATCAGGCCGTCCGAATAGATGAGCTCTCCGCTGTTCGTCGGGCGGGGGTACTTGCGGGTGAGCCAGAGGCATTTCATGCGGCGGGGGCGCGGAATGGGCGCGTCAGAGCAAAGCGAGGTCGCCTTCCACGGGGAGGCAGGCCTTGGGGCGATCCCGCCAAGCCGGCGGAAGATGGAAGTAGAGGTTCGACCCGGTCCGCCGTCCCGGGACGCCGTGGAGCGCCGAAGCTTCGAAGCGGGACAGGACGACGCCCTCCGTGCCGGGGGGCAGGGCGCCGGGCTCGTCGAGGAGCTTGCGGACGAGCAGTCCCAGCCCCGCCTTTCCGGGATGGTGGTCGCGGTGGTCCTGCAGGAAGCAGACGTTCCGGCCGAGGCGGCGCTTGTGGATGCCGAGGGCGCAGGCGAGGGGGCTGCCGTCCGCGCCGACCAGTCCGTGGAAGCTCCTCGGCTCGGAGCCGGAACGAAGCAGCCAGTCGAGCGTGGCGCGGCCGCCGTGCCGGTGGATGCGCCCGTCGCGCGGCGCGTGGAAGCCGTCCCATTCCGCTGGATCGCCGACGAGGCGGCAGTCGGCGGCTTCGGCGGCGCCGGCCAGAGGAAGGCTCCAACCGAAGGCCTGGAACAAGGCCCGCAGCGGGGCCCGGCGCGGGACGAGATGCTGGGCTCGCTCCCCGGCCTGGCGGTAGCCGAACTTCTCCAGAATCCGCCGCATCTCGGGCGAGGGGGAGCCGTCGACGATCTGATGGGTCTTCGCGAGAGCGGCCTGCCTGGCCAGCAGGCCCAGCACCGCCGCGCGGTGCGGCACCTCGACGAACAGGGTCGTGGAGACCAGGCTGGGTACGTCCTCCCCGTCGCATTCGTAGCCGAAGGGAATGTAGCCGTTGAAGCCGACCAGCCCGCCCTCCTCCTGCTCGATGAGAAACCCCTTCGGCGAATCGTCCCGGCAATGCGGGTTGTCGTCCCACCACCAGCCCATGCGGCGTTCCCAGACCGCCGCGTCGTCGTCGCCGGGCCTGGGCCGGTCGAGCCCGCCGCCCCGGACGAAGGCGGCGAGGAAGGACGCGACCCTCCGCCTCTCTCGGGGATCTCCGGTGGCGCTGGCGATGCGGTAGGCCATCGCTTTCAGTCCGCCAGCATCGCGGCGAGGGCTTTCCGGTCGGCCTTGCCGTTGATCGATTTCGGCATTTCCCCGAGGACGACGACGCGGTCGGGGACTTTGGCCGGTTCGAGCACTTCGCCGAGCGCCCCCAGGACCCTCGCCGGATCGACCGCCGGCCCGGCGGCCGTGACGAAGAGATGGAGCGTGTCGTCGTCCTCGCGCTGGAGCAGGACGGACTCGACGACGCCGTCGATCTGGCTGGCCTCGGCTTCGACCTCGAGCGGACTGAGCCGGTGGCCGCGGTGTTTGATCCAATCGTCGCTCCGTGCGGAAAAGCGGATGAAGCCCTCCGCGTCCACCGAGCCGCTGTCGCCGGTGAACAGCTCGACCGCGCTCTCGGGCGCGCGCTTCCGGAACCGGCGGGCCGTCTCCTCGGGCGCCCGCCAGTAGCCGAGGGCGACATGGCGGCCCCGCACCACCAGCTCGCCGGTCCCGCCGGGAGGGAGGCGGCGTCCTGCGGCATCGACGGCGTAGGCCTCGGTGCCGTCGAGGGCCCGCCCCACGGTGTCGGAATGGGCGTCGAACTCCGAGGGCAGCAGAATGGAGACGCGCTTGCATTCGGTCAGGCCGTACATCACGAAGACCTCCAGGCCTGGCAGGAGGCGGCGCAGTTCCTCGATGTGGGCGAGGGGCAGGCGCTCCCCGGTGTTGGTGATGGCTCGCAGCGCCGGCAGGTCGAGCGGTCCGCGGCGTCCCAGGGCGACGAGGGCCGCGTAGACCGAAGGCACGCCCGGCAGCACGCTGATCCCGGCCCGTCGGAGGATCTGCGGCAGCCTCGGCCCCACCTGGTCCGGATCGCCCAGATAGAGCTTCGCCCCGGCCTGCGCGGCGAGGAAGATTTGATAGAGCCCGTAGTCGAAGGCGAGGGGCAGAAAGCCCCCGATCACGTCGTCCGTGCGGTAGCGGAGCCGCTCCTGGATCGCGCCGACGACGTAGGCGATGTTGTCGTGGGAAAGCGTCACGCCCCGGGGAGTGCCGGTGCTGCCCGAGGTGAAGACGAGGCAGGCGGCGTCGACGTCGCAGCCCGTCCAATCCGCCGCCAGGGCCTCGCCCGAGAGAGCCGCGTCCCAGGAGTCCTCCCCCACGACGAGAACGCGAGCCCCGCCGGGATCGACGTCCTCCAGATTCTGGACCGTGTCGCCATCCACGACGATCGCGAAAGGCTCGGCCTGGGCGAGGATGGAAGCGAGCCCCTTGGGGCGGAGCTTGGAGTTGAGAACCACGAAGATTCCTCCGGCGAGGGACGTTCCGAAGAGCGCCACGGCGATTTCGGCCCGGTTCCGCGCATGGATCGCGACCCGGTCGCCGCGCCGCAGTCCCGAGGAGAGCAGGCAGGCCGCGAAACGCCGCGACCGGTCCTCCACCTCGGCGTAGGTCCACGCCGTTCCGAACCGGTCCTCCAGAAAGGCCGCGTCCGGGCGCGTCCGGGCGGCCTCGGCCAGCAGGCCGGGCACCCCGCCCCCTCGCCGCCACAGCAGTTCCGTCAGAGGGAAATCGCTCATCTTCCAATCGGG
>CAYMMC010000160.1:0-7035 GCA_964391125.1 uncultured Akkermansia sp. | reverse complement strand
ACGCCGCTGACGACGGAGCGCAGCGCCTACGGCACGGTCTTCTCCTTTCCCGGCGTGGGCTTCATCGGCACGGGGCATCACGAGAACGAACCGGAGGACCTCGGCCGGCTCGCCTTTTTCCTCGACGGCAAGGCGCTCGAGGCGCCGGGAGAGACGCTCGCGGGGGACCGCTTCCGCTTCGAGCGCGAGTCCCGGATCCGCACCCTGCGCCTGCGCAGCGTCGTCGAACTGAAGGGCGGCCGCCTTCTCGAATCCGCATGGCTGCGGGCCGAGGAGGACACGCCGCAGAAGCTGCTCTACCACTTCATGCACGCCTGGGTGCCGACGGTGTCCGCCTTTCTCGCGGGGAAGGACTCGTCCCCCGGGGAGATCGTCGAGGGGACCCTGGGCGACAGCGAGGAGGAGGCCCGCGGATTCCGGATCGGAGAGCGGGTCGACTGGGTCGCGCTCTACGAGCCGACCAGCCGGAAGTTCGCCGTGTCGCGCCTGCTGGAGGCCCCGGACGCGGGCGTGCACGTGTCCCTGATCTGGAACGTGCCGCGCACCTACCGGAAATACTACCTGCGCTGCTTTGCCGACGACACCGTCCCCGCCGGCTTCGAGGGGCTGTGGCGCATGGCGACGGCCTTCGGGGCGGCGGACGAGGGCGAATGGCGCGACGCCGCCCGCAAGCTGGCGGCGGAGCTGCGGGAAGCGCCCTGATCCCCAGCGTCCGGGGACGCGGCCCCAAGAGACTGTTGAAAACCCCCGCAATGAAACATCTTGGTTTGTTTTTGGCTGCGGAACCAGCGGCTTTGCCGGAAATGCGTTGGAGCGACCCTGCGGGCTGCGGCCCTTTTACCGCCTGGCTTCGTTGCTCCTCAGTCGTGGAGCCCGCTCCACTCCTTCGTCGCGCCTCACCGGCCGATAGCATGTCTCGCAGTCTTCCATCACGGGGTTTTTCAACAGCCTCCTAAGGATGGCCGGATCGAGTCCGTTCTTTGCTTGGAAAAGGCTTTTCGGCCCCTTCGTTCCAGTGTAAAGTTCCCGGCGTTCTGTCGTCGACATCGCAACGCCGCCAGGACGCGACACGACACCTCACAGACTCCTCTCCTCCATGGTCCCCGCGAAATTTCCTCCTCTTCTGCTGCTGCCGGGTCTGGCGACCCTCCTGATCGCCCTTTCCGCCCCCTCGGCCAAGGCGCAGAGCGAAACCCAGTACGGCGACCTCGCCCTGCGCGTCGTGAGCATGCTGGAGGACGAGCACTTCCTCCGCGAGCCCTTCAACGACAAGATGTCCGAGCGGACCCTGACCGCCTATCTGGAGACGCTCGACTACAGCCGCATCTACTTCACGAAGGAGGACGTCGAAGGATTCCGGGACAAGTATCTCACCACCATCGACGACCAGGTCCGCAAGGGCGGCATCCCCGCCGCCTTCGAAATCTTCGCCGTCTACGAGAAGCGCGTCCGCGACCGCGCCGAGATGGCCAAGCGACTCGCCGCCCCGGGCTCCTTCGCCTACGACTCCGACCGCAGCGTCGAAATCTCCCGCAAGAAGTCCGAATGGGCCGCGGCGGGGGCGGAGCACGACCAGCTCTGGAGGAACCTGATCGAGGGCGACCTGCTGCGCGAGAAGCTCATCGCCGAGGCCGTCGACAAGAAGAACGCCGAAGCGGCGGAAAAGGCGAAGCAGGGCGATGCGCCCGCCCCCGCGCCGGCCAAGGAGGACGCCGAGTCGAACAAGTCCATCTACGAGAAGGTTTCCGAGCGCTACGACCGCATCCTCAAGCGGATCAAGGAGAACACGACCGAGGACGTCGCCACCCTCTTCATCAAATCCATCGCCGCCGCCTACGATCCGCATTCGGAGTATTTCTCGCAGTCGCAGTACGACAACTTCCGCATCGGGATGAACAAGTCCCTCACCGGGATCGGCGCGATGCTGCAGAAGAACGAGGACGAGGGCGGGGCCACCATCGAGGGCCTCGTGGTGGGCGGGCCCGCCTTCAAGGTCGGCAAGCTCTCGGTGAAGGACCGCGTCATCGGCGTGGCCCAGGGGGCCGACGGCGAGTTCGTCGACGTCGTCGAGATGAAGCTCTCGGACATCGTCGACCTCATCCGCGGCGAGATCGGCACGATCGTGAAGCTGAAGGTGATCCCCAAGAGCAAGCCGGACGAAGTCGAGCTGATCGAGATCCTGCGCGACAAGATCGACCTGAAGGACAGCCTCGCCACCGCCGACCTCATCATCACCAAGGACCCCTCCGGCACCGAGCAGAAGCTGGGCTGGATCACCCTGCCGTCCTTCTACGCCGACATGGACGGGGGGCAGACCAGCACCACCGCCGACGTGCGCCGCCTTCTCATCCGCCTCACCATCGAGGGGATCGACGGCCTCGTCATCGACCTGCGCGACAACGGCGGCGGCTCCCTGGAGGAGGCCATCAACATGACCGGCCTCTTCATCCGCAAGGGTCCCGTCGTCCAGTCCCTCGACTGGCGCGGCAACCGCGACCAGAGGCATTCCCGCAACGGCGAAGCCGTCTATGGCGGCCCCCTCGCCGTTCTCGTGAACCACGCCAGCGCCTCCGCCTCGGAGATTTTCGCGGCCGCCTTGCAGGACTACGGGCGCGCCGTGATCGTCGGCGACGAATCGACCTTCGGCAAAGGCACCGTGCAGCAGCTCCGGCCCGTCACGACGCGCCGCCTCGCCCTGCCCTTCGGCGGCCAGCCCCAGCAGGAGGGCGCCCTGAAGCTCACCATCCAGACCTTCTACCGCATCAACGGACATTCGACCCAGCGCCACGGCGTCGTCCCCGAGATCCGTCTGCCCTCCATGCTCGACGTCGCCGACATCGGCGAGAGCGCGCTGCCCAACGCCCTCGTCGTCGATCCCATCGAGCCGAGCCGCTACCAGCCCTTCTTCGCCAAGCCGATCGACTACGAAGTGCTGCAGAAGGCGTCCAGCGACCGCGTCGCCTCCGGCAGGGACTTCGAATACATCCTGAAGGACATCGCCGAGGAGAGGGAGCGCATCGAACGGAACGCCATCTCCCTGAACCTCGCCAAGCGAAAGGAGGAGACCTCCAAGGCCGAAGCCGACCGCGAGGCCCGCAAGAAGGACCGGATCGACTACTTCGCCTCCGTCCGCGAGGCGGAGAATGGGCTCTTCACCATCTACAAGCTGACCCAGGACAACGTTCTAAACGAAAGCCTCGTCCTGCGCGACGACCTCTCCGAGGAGCAGCTCAGCGGCATGTCCCGCGGCGTCGAGGAAGAGGAGGAGGAGGATCCCGATGCCGAACAGTTGGAATACCCCCACAAGCTCGATCCCTACGAGCGCGAGACCCTGCGCATCCTCCAGGATCTCATCGCCATCGGCAAGACCGGCAAGCCGGTGAACATCTCCGAAGCCAAGCCGGCCCCGCGCGAGAAGACCATCCCCGTCGGGACGAAGCCCACGGCGGAGGCGAACTGAGCCGAAAGAGGGGATCGCGCGGCCCGGGATCGGTCCTTTGCGGCGATTCCCGGGTTGTGGTCGGGGGGAAATGGGGCGAGCTTCCCCGCATGGAAGCCCTCTCCCCCAACTCCGCCATCCTCGACAAGGCCCGCGAACTCTGCTCGCTGATCCTGCAATCCAGCGAATACCGCGACAACGCGTCGAAGATCGACGCCTTCTTCGAGGACAGCGCCGCCCAGGCGGCCTACCGCGACTTCTCCAAGCTCGGCGAACAGCTCCACCAGAAGCAGCACGAGGGAGCGCTGACCCAAGCCGACATCGACGGCTACGAGGCCGCCCAGGACGAGCTCCGCTCCAATCCCGTGGCCTCCGGCTTCCTGGACGCCGAGGAGACCCTGAACGGCATCGTCGGCCAGATCTCCCGCCTCGTGGGCAAGACCCTGGAGCTGGGACGCCTCCCCGAGCCGGACGAGCTGTCCGGCGGCGGCTGCTGCAGCGGCGGGGGGTGCGGCTGCCACTGAGTCGCCGGGCTTTCCCCGGCAGGCACCTCAGCCGGCCGATCGGGTCGATTGCTTCCGGGAGGCGGAAGCCCCCCTGCGGACCTTCCGCTGCGTCTCCGCCCCTGGAGACGCGTCGAAGGCCCCACACCCCATCGTCAGCCCCTTCCCCCTTGCGCCTTCCTTGCGGAGCCGCAGATTGTCTCCATGCCCCCATGCTGGAAAACGGAGATCATCGCCCTCACCGAAGGCGTCGAGGCGCGCGCCGCGAGGATCGACGCCTCCTTCTTCCCTCCCGTTCCCGAAGCGCACCTCGCCGCCTGGGAGGCGGATCAGGGCGCCGTCATTCCGGAGGCGATCCGCAGCTACCTCGCGCAATCCGACGGGCTCGAGGCGGCGCGCGGCCTGATCTGGCCGGTGCTGCCCCTCGCGCGCTGGGAGTGGATCGACGATCTCTGCGCCTCCGCCCATCCTTGGATCCGCTTCGGCGAAAGCGCGACGCACTTCTATCTCCTCTCGATGGGGCACAGTCCCTCCGTGCATCGGCACGAGCGCTTCGGGTCGGACGCGGAGTTCTTCGCCCCGCACTTCCGAGGCTATCTCGCGAAGGTGTTCCGCGGCGAGGCCTGAGCGACCGGCGCGATTGCTGCGGAACGCGATCGTCGCCGGGCCGCTAGCGCCCTTGCTCCCGCAGCCTGGCGAGATGCTTCGCGAGCAAGTCGAACTCGAGGTTCACCCGAGAACCGGCGCGCACCGCCTTCAAGGTCGTCGCCTCGTGGGTGTGCGGGATGATCCAGAGGACGAAGCGGTCCTCGTGCAGCTCCGCCACGGTAAGGCTGATGCCGTCGACGCAGATCGACCCCTTGTGGACGACGAGATGGGCGAACTCGCCCGGCAGGGCCACGGAAAGGCGGTGGTCCTGCCCGACTCGCTCGTAGGCGAGCACCTCGGCGCAGGCGTCGACGTGCCCCTGCACGAAATGGCCCCCGAGCCGGTCGCCGACGCGCAGGGAGCGCTCCAGGTTGACCGGCGCGCCCGCCTCGAGGTCGCCCAGGTTGGTGAGGCGCAGGGTCTCGGCGAGCAGGTCGAAGCGCATCGTCCCCTCCCCCGTCCGCGTCACGGTGAGGCAGACGCCGTTGTTCGCGACGCTCTCGCCCAAGGCCACGCCGGCGGCGAAGGGGGCCTTCACCCACAGCTCCGCGCCGGCCGCGACGGGTTCGAGGGCGACGACCTCTCCGCAAGTCTCGACGATGCCGGTGAACATGGACCGCCTTCCGCTCAGGCCAGCTCGGCCATGAGATCCTCGGCGCTTTCGGCGCCCTCGGATTCCTCGGGCGGCAGGGCGTTCTCGACGACGCCGAGATTCCGCATGGTGTGGAAGCCGGTGCCGGCGGGGATGAGGTGGCCCATGATGACGTTCTCCTTGAAGCCGCGCAGGTAGTCGATGCGACCGAGGGTGGAGGCCTCGGTGAGCACCCGCGTGGTGTCCTGGAAGGACGCGGCGGAGATGAAGCTGTCGGTCTCGAGCGAGGCCTTGGTGATCCCGAGGAGGACGGGCTCGCCCTCGGCGGGCTTGCCGCCCTGCTCGATCATGTCCGCGTTGATCGCCTCGAAGGTGGTCTTCTCGATCTGGTCGCCCCAGAGGAACTGGGTGTCGCCCGGATCGGTGATGCGGACCTTGCGGAGCATCTGGCGGATGATGATCTCGATGTGCTTGTCGTTGATCTCGACGCCCTGGAGGCGGTAGACGTCCTGCACCTCGGAGACGAGGTGCTCCATGAGGGCGTGGGGCCCGAGGATGTCGAGGATCTCGTGCGGGGCAACGGCGCCTTCGGTGAGCTTCTGCCCCTTGTAGACGTGGTCGCCCGGCTGCACCAGGTAGTGCTTGCCCAGCGGGATGAGGTGCTCCTCCTGCTCCCCGGTCTCGGCGTCGGTGACGATGAGCTTGCGCTTCGCCCGGATCGTGCCGCCGAAGGAGACTTCGCCGGCGATCTTCGCGATCTCGGCGACTTCCTTGGGCTTGCGGGCCTCGAAGAGCTCCGCCACCCGGGGAAGGCCGCCGGTGATGTCCTTGGTTTCGGAGACCTTGCGCGGGGTCTTGGCGAGCTGGTCGCCGCCGCGGACGCTCTGCCCCTCCTTGACGGAAAGGTGGGCGCCGGTCGGGATGGAGTAGGCGGCGATCTCGTCCCCGGTCTTGGGATCGGCGATGATGATCTGCGGATGGAGGTCCTCCTTGTGCTCGATGACGACGAGGCCCTTGGTGTTGGTCTCCTTGTCGATCTCGGAGGAAAGGGTGATCCCCTGGATCATGTCGCGGAACTTGATCTTGCCGGGCTTCTCCGTGATGACGGGGACGCTGTAGGGGTCCCAGGTGGCGAGGGTTTCGCCCTTCTTGATCGTCGCGTTGTCGGGGAAGCGGATCACCGAACCGCTCACGATGTTGTAGGACTCGATCTCCATGCCGCTCTTGTCGTGGATGGTGATGGTCCCGTTCTTGTTCAGCGCGACGAAGGTCTTGTCGGGCGTCTCGACGGTGCGGAGGTTGTTGTAGTGGATGACCCCGCCGGTCCTCGGCTTGATGATGGGCTGCTTGAAGGTTCCCGAAGCGACCCCGCCGACGTGGAAGGTCCGCATGGTGAGCTGGGTGCCCGGCTCGCCGATGGACTGGGCGGCGACGATGCCCACGGCTTCGCCGAGCTTGGCCATCTCGTTGGTCGCCAGGTTCATGCCGTAGCATTTCGCGCAGCAGCCGCGGCGGCTCTCGCAGGTGAGGACGGAGCGGATCTTGAGCTGCTCGTGACCGATGTCGTTGAGGCGCAGGGCCGTGGCCTCGGTGATCATCTGGCCGGGCTCGACCACGACCTCCTCGCCGTTGACCACCTTCTCTGCGGAGACGCGCCCGTAGATGCGGGTCTTGAGGTCGACGACCTCCTCGTCGCCCTCGTAGATGGACTTGACCAGGATGCCGTTGGCGGTGCCGCAGTCCTCCTCGGTGATGATGACGTCCTGCGCCACGTCGACGAGCTTGCGGGTCATGTAGCCGGAGTCGGCGGTCTTCAGCGCGGTGTCGGCGAGGCCCTTGCGGGCGCCGTGGGT
>CAYMMC010000159.1:0-7044 GCA_964391125.1 uncultured Akkermansia sp. | reverse complement strand
GGAACCATTGCATTTTCAGATCAAACCAGCCTGACCTGGATCAGGGCAAGATAAACGTCCCTACCGGGAGGGGGAGGCTCCAAGGAGCCATGACTCGGAGATACCGACGTCGAGACTGATGCCGGGAGAATGATTTCCGATGCCCAGATCGTCGGGAGCGCCGGCAAGAGAGGGAGCGGCACTTTGGCAAGATCCGTAGCGTGCAGCATCCAATCCTGATGGACGGTGACACAGCAGGGCACCGGACCTTCCTGCGGCATATCGCCCTCGCAGCAGCAGGATTTGACCTTCGCCTCTTGGCAGATTTCGTCCTTCGCCAGGCAATAATCCACGGTCCCCAAACCGGGGATCATCAGGAGAGTGGCAAGCAAAAGGGGAATGCCGAAGTCTGTTAGGGGGCGTTTCAAGAATAAGGCAAAATAAAAGTTGAGTTACTCGCGTGTCAAGGATTTAGGTCTTTACGGCACGGTGATGCCCCTCTGGATCTCTTGGCCCATTCGTGCGCCGCGCCCGTTCAATCTCGGCCCTGGGTTGCGGATTCCCGGAGTCGGGACCGGAGGACCTTAGCTCCCGGCCGCCGCCCGATGCGGTCAAGCCCCGGCCGTGGCGGCAGGCACGGCAGACGCCCTACTCTCCGCAAACAAGGCACCCTTTGCACGGTGCGTTCAGGGTGTAAGCTCGGGGTGCGGGGTGTTTTTGGTAGTAGGCTTAACGCGGAGGGCGATTTCGGAGAAAGAAGTGCCCTCCCGAGCGAAAAAGGGCTAGATTCGGACCGCGTCGCCGCCCGGAGGGAAGGTGGACTTCCCTTCGTTCGCGCGGAACGCGCCACGCCTCACCCCGCCTTCCGACCATGAGCCAAGCCGTTTCCCCCTTCCACCTCAAGCGCATCCTCGTTCCCACCGACTTCTCCGCCCCCTCGGCGCGGGCGCTCGCCTACGGCGCGGCCTTCGCCCGGCAGTTCCGGGCCGAACTGATCGCCTTGCACGTCCACGACCAGGTCGTCTCCTCGCCGGCCCATTCCTCCGCCGTCGAGACTCTTCAACTCCTCGAGTCCATCCACCGGTCCTTGCGGGACGAAATGGAGAAGTTCGCGGAGCCGCTGCTCGTGTCGGGAGGCGAGACGCTGCCCTGCCGATTCCTCGTGGTCGATGGCGCGGCGGCGGACGGAATCGTGCAGACGGCCAAGGAGGAGCAGGCCGATCTCCTGGTCATCGCCACGCACGGGCGCACCGGCCTGAAGCACATCCTGCTCGGCAGCGTGGCCGAGAAGGTGGTCCGCCTCGCCCCCTGCCCCGTCCTCGTCGTGCGCGAGCACGAACAGGAGTTCATCGACCTGCCCGGAAAACTGGCCGGGGACGATCCGGCGGAGTGAGGGGGCGGATCTCCGAACTCCAATCCGACTCAGCCCAGATCCGGTCGGACCCCGCTCCTCTCCTTCGCCCCGTCGCCCGGCACGATCAGGCCGACGACGAGGAGCAGCGCGAAGAGGGACATGAGGACGAAGGGCGGCGTCCAGGCCAGGGTCGAGGAGAAGACGGCCACCTTCGCG
The DNA here is from genome assembly GCA_964391125.1 of uncultured Akkermansia sp. Taxonomy (GTDB): domain Bacteria; phylum Verrucomicrobiota; class Verrucomicrobiia; order Verrucomicrobiales; family DEV007; genus Arctic95D-9. The sequence goes on along the minus strand of CAYMMC010000159.1, from coordinate 5,495 downwards.
GCGAAGAAGGCGAGCCCGACGACGAGGGCGGCGGGAACGAACTTGCGGCGGGGGAGGCGGAAAAGGAGCGCGGCGAGCGCGACGAGCGCGGCGAGCGCGGCCCAGCGGGCCCATGACGGCCACCAGTGGATGTGGCGTCCGCTCTGGATCGTGGCGATGGCGCGGGCGATCAGGTTCGTCTCGGAGAGCATCTCGCCGGTCTCGGTGGCGATGCGGCGGTCGGCGGTGCGGTCGAAGCCGATCAGGACGAGGTTCTCGCGCAGCGAGCCGAAGCGGGACTGGAGGCTGGCGAGGATGCGCTTGGCGACCTCGTCGTCCTCCTCGCCGGTGTAGGCGAGCTCGTCGACGGTGAGGCTGGCGAGGTGCTCGACCTCCTTCGCCTCGCCGGACTCGTCGCGCCGGACGCTCTTCATCGGAGCGGCGAGACCGGCGCGGGCGGGCACGACGAGGGTGCCGTCGGCCTGGATGGGAATGGCGTAGGCCTCGCCGACGAGGATCTCCGCCCTCCCGCCGTCGAGCTTCACGACGACTTCGTCGAGGGGGACGCCGGCGTGGTCGGCGACGGCGGCGAGGACGATGGAGGGCGCCAGCTGGCCGTCCCGCTTCGCCACGAGGGGCACGCGCAGGACGGGGCCGGCGAAGAGGTCCCGGGCCGACTCGATGGTCTTGAAGGCGGGCGCCCCATTGGCGAGGATCTGCGGGTCGGGGTAGCGGACGGTGCGGGTGAAGGAGAGGATCGCCGAGGCGTCGCCTTCGACCTTCACCGCCGGGTAGGCGAGGGGCGCGGCCTCCTTGGCCTGCTCGCCGTCGTTGGAGACGGTGGAGGCGGCGAGGAGCTTGGGCAGCTTCAGGGCGGCGTCCTTGAGCGGAGCGATGTCGGTCTTGTTGAGGATGATGGACTCGTCGAAGACGGGGGTGGGCAGGAAGGCGACGGAGCGCGGTTGGAACTTGGCGACGAAGGCGAGGATGGTGGCGTAGTCGAGGCGGGAGAGGGTGCCGTCGTTGGGCAGGCTCTCGTCGCCGCCGACGCGGAGCGGCTCGTAGCCGTCGTCGATGCGCACCACGGTCACGGCGGGGGGCTGAATCCTTTCCCCGGCGTTGCCGACGCAGAATCCGAGCCAGGATTCGTCCAGGGCGGCGAACTTCCCTTTGCGGAGACCCCACTCTCCAATGACGACGAGGACGATACCGAAGACGGCAAAGGTGATCAGGCGTTGGCGCATGGGAGGGGCACGGGGTTCCTTGGAGGTGCGGAAATTCGGCTTTCCTTCAGGGTTTCTTGATGCGAAACAGGTGGACTGGCTTGGTGCGGGGGTCAAGGGACACGAAGTTGGTGGAATCGCGCCATGCGTAGGTGTCTTCGAAGAGTACATCCTCGACTTCGTAGGGGGCGCCGGGCGGAATGCCCAGGAGCTCGAGGGGGACGTGGACGAGCGATTCCTGCCGCTGGTGGGGATCGAGGTTCACCACCACGAGGACGAGGTCGCTCCCGTCGTCCGACCATTTGCACCAGGCGAGGATTCGGTCGTTGTCGGCGGGGACGAACTCCAGATTGGCGTAGGACTGCAACGCGGGCCGCTCCCGGCGGATGCGGTTGAGCCGCGCGATGAACGGCTTGATGTTCCCCGGCTTGTTCCAGTCGCGGGCCTTGAGCTGGTACTTCTCGCTGTCGAGATACTCCTCGCGTCCGGGGAGGGGCGCGCCCTCGCAGAGCTCGTAGCCGGAATAGATGCCCCAGGAGGAGCTCAGGGTCGCGGCGAGGGTGGCGCGGATCTTGAAGGCGGCGGGGTTGGCGTGCTGGAGGTGCCTCGGGAGGATGTCGGGCGTGTTGGGCCAGAAGTTGGCCCGGTAGTAGTCGCGCATCTCCCCTTTGACGAGCTCCTCCACGTATTCCCGCAGCTCGGAGGCGGTCTCGCGCCAGGTGAAGTAGGTGTAGCTCTGGGTGAAGCCGGCCTTGGCGAGAGTCTGCATCATCTTCGGCTTGGTGAAGGCCTCGCTCAGGAAGACGACTTCGGGATCGGTCGCGTGGACCTCGGCGATGAGCCATTCCCAGAAGGCGACGGGCTTGGTGTGGGGATTGTCGACGCGGAAGATCCGCACCCCCTTCCCCACCCAGAAGAGGACGACGTCGCGCAGCTCCTGCCAGAGATCGCGCCAGTCGTCGCAGTGGAAGTCGAGCGGATAGATGTCCTGGTACTTCTTGGGGGGGTTCTCGGCGTATTTGATCGAGCCGTCGGGGCGGCGGTAGAACCACTCGGGATGCTCGCGCACGTAGGGATGGTCGGGCGAGCAGTTCAAGGCGAAGTCGAGGGCGATCTCGACGCCTCGGACGCGGGCCTCGCCGAGCAGCCAGACGAAGTCCTCGAGGGTGCCGAGGGCGGGCTCGACGGAGCGGTGCCCGCCGGCCTCGCTTCCGATCGCCCAGGGGGAGCCCACGTCGCCGGGCTCGCAGCCCACCGCGTTGTTCCTCCCCTTGCGGTGGGTGATGCCGATGGGGTGGATGGGGGGGAAATAGACCACGTCGAAGCCCATCGCGGCCGCGTCCTCGATGCGGGGGAGGCAGTCGCGGAAGGTGGAATGGCGGTTCGCGAGGCCCTCGGCGCTCCGGGGAAAGAACTCGTACCAGGCGGAGAAGAGCGAGGCCTTCGTCTCCACGACGAGCGGGAGGCGCTGCTCGCCGGTGGTGGCGAGACTGCGGTTCGGCCAGCGGGCGAGCAAGGCCCGCGCCTCCGCGGTTCCCATGATCGACGGCACCTCCGCCGCCCCGGTCCGCATCAGCCGGGTCGTCAGCGCCTCGATCGCCTCGGCGTCGTCCGAGGCACGTCCCGTCGCGGCGCGGATCGCCGCCTTGTTGAGAATGACGCGGCCCTCCTCGATCTCCGTGCCCAGATCGGTCTGCCCCCCGTCGAGGCGTCGCTCGAAATCGTGCAGCCAGGTGAGAAAATCGTCGGCCCAGGCGGTGATGGCGAGCTCGTAGCGCCCCGTCTCCGCGAAGGACAGCTCCGCCGCCCAGCGGTCGTTGTCGACGTGGCGCATGGGGATCTCCGTCCAGGCTCCGCCGTCCGGGCCGCTCCTCCGCCAGGCCAGCGCGGCCACGGTCTGGTCGTGGCCGTCCTTGAAGATGTCGGCCTCGACGCGGAGCCTTTCCCCCACGACCCGCTTGGTCGGATAGCGACCGCCTTCGACCAGGGGGGAGAGGTTCGAGATGACCACGGTGGGAAAGCGTTGACCGGGAGGCAGCATGGCGGCACTAAAGACTCTGCGCTTCCAGGTTCAAGGCCCCATGTTCCGAAATCGCTCGAGGCTGGCGCCGCGGCGGATCCGGCGATGGCCCCCGCCGCCCCGGCTCGCCGGTCGCCTCCGCCGCCCGCGGAATCCGCTGGAGCCCTCTCCCGCGAAAAAAAAGCGGCATCCGCGAAGGATGCCGCTTTCCCCGAGAGGGCTGGAGAGAGGAAAATCGGCAGGCGATCTCAGTAGCGCCGGTCGCGTCCGCCACCGTAGCCACCGCCATTGCCGCGTCTGCCGCCACCACCACCGCCGCCGTAACCGCCGCCGCCGCGCTCTTCGCGGGGCTGGGCTTCGTTCACCTTGATGGTGCGGCCGTCCACGTTCTGGCCGTCGAGTTGCTTGATCGCCGCCTCCATCGCCTCGCGGGAGTCCATCGTGACGAAGGCGAAGCCGCGGGGGCGGCCCGTTTCGCGGTCCGAGGGCAGGTGGACGTCGGTGACGGCGCCGTGAGCACCGAAGAGAGCCTCGAGATCCTGTTTCGTCGTCCCGAAGGACAGGTTGCCTACATACATTTTCATTTTGATTCAGAAGGTTCCTGCGAGGGCCGTCTCCGTAGACTGCTCCCAATTGCGGGTTTCAGATCACCACCGAATGCAAGACTCGCCTGGCAATGCTTCAGACCTTGATGTTGCCAAGCGCCGAACCGACGGCGGCAAGAACGGTCCGTTTTTGGAAAAAGCGAGCGATCTTTTCAGTGCGATCGCGGCGGGGGCGGCGCCAACTTCCCCGGAGCGGGATGTTTTTCGGATTTCATCATGCGTCGCGGCGGCGATTAATTAAGTTGTGCGAAGCATCTCCGCGCCGTAACCTCGCGGCAGGATCTTTTCCCCCCTCGCCATGGCCGACTTTGTTTTCGCGGACGACTATCGACTGGACCAGAGCCCGACTCGTCGCTTCTACGAGCTCTTTCTCAAGGGCTACATCACAAGCACAACAACTTGATGGGGGTGATCCAGGGCTTCTCGAGCCTCATCCTCTACGACGACTCCATCAACGACGAGGTCCGCGAGAACGCCGAGCAGATGCAGACCTCCTCGAAGGCCGCCACGGAGCTGAACCGCGAAGTCCTCGGGGCGGCGGGCTGCGCCCGCTGCGAGACGTCGCCCATGCAGCTCGTCGACGCGCTGCCCTTTTGGAAGAGCAAGACGGAGGAGCTCTGCTCCGCCGCCGGAACGGCCTTCGCCCTGGAGGCGCATCCGGGCTTGCCCCCGGTCCTCGCCGATTCGACCCGCCTCGCGGAGGTCTATTTCCATCTTCTCCGCAACGCGGCGGAAGGGGCCGCCGAGCATCCCGGGGGCCATGTCGCGGTCGATCTCTTCCCTCCCGGCGCGGCAAGCCCCGGCGGGACGGTCGATCTCTTCGTGCGCAACCGCAGCGCGGACCTCGGCGCGGAGGCCTTGGCGAAGTGCTTCCTCCCCTTCGAGACCACGAAGGGGGCGGGGCATTTCGGGATCGGCCTGACCTCCGCCGCCATCCTCGCCGGCGACATGGGCATGCGCCTCGGGCTCCGCTGCGCCGAGGGCACCATGACGGCCTGGCTCGCGATCCCGGCGGCAGGGGCTTGAGCCCGCGCCACCCGCCTGCCGCGTCACTTCAGCTGCCCGTCGCCGAAGGCGAGGTATTTGTAGCTGCAGAGTTCGTCCAGGGCCATGGGGCCGCGGGCGTGGAGCTTGTCGGTGCTGATGCCGATCTCCGCGCCGAAGCCGAACTCGCCGCCGTCGGCGAAGCGGGTCGAGGCGTTCCAGAAGACGCAGGCGCTGTCCACCTCGAGCTGGAACCGCTCCGCGGCGACCTCGTCGGACGCGACGATGGCGTCGGTGTGGTGCGAGCCGTAGCGGTTGATGTGCGCGATGGCGGCGTCGAGGTCGTCGACGACCTTGGCCGAGAGGATGTAGTCGAGATATTCCGCGGTCCAGTCGGACTCGGTCGCGGGATTGACGGCCACGTCCCCCGCCAACTCGCGGAAGGCCTCGTCGCCCCTCAGCTCGACGCCCTTTTCGGCCAGGGCCGCCGCGATGCGGGGGACGAAGTCCGCGGCGATCCCGCGATGCACCAGCAGGGTCTCGGCGGCGTTGCAGACCGAGGGCTTCTGGACCTTCGAATTGACGGTGATGGCCTCGGCCATGGCGAGGTCGGCGGAGCGGTCGACGTAGACGTGGCAGATGCCGTCGTAGTGCTTGATCACCGGCATGCGGGCGAGGCTCACG
>CAYMMC010000158.1:0-7068 GCA_964391125.1 uncultured Akkermansia sp. | reverse complement strand
CAGAGCAGCAACGTCGGTCCCGAGGGCGGCCAGAAGCTCGTCGACGAGACCGTGGCCGAATGGCGCAAGCTGTGGGAGTGAGGGAGGTCCGTCGCGGCGGCGGCAGGAACTCCCGCCCTGCATCGCTCTGCTTGCTACTCCCCCTGCATCGGGTATTCGGATTTCGGAGATCTTCCGGGAAGCTGGACGGCGGGGCCATGGGGCATGGCTTCCAGCCCATGCGCCCCGGTCGGGCACCGAAGCCCCTCGACGGTCCGCCCGCCCTCCCGGCCCGCGCCCATCCGGCCTTTCTCGGCCCGCCTGCAAATCCAACCAAGCAGAAATGGGAGGCCGTCGAAAAACCGCGCGATGCAAACGGGGCGTTGCTGCGGCTGGCGAGGCGCGGCGGGCGCAGCCTGTGGAAGGCGCTCCGAAGGGCCGGCGGCGGGGAGGGGCGGCTCGGCTCACACCCGCTTCGCCGCCCGGACGAAGGGCGGGATGGGGCAGCCGATGGAGTCGGCGACGGCGCGGATCAGCTCCGCCTCGCGGCTGGAGACGCCGCCGTCCTCCATCACGCTGAGGCTGCACGCCTCCAGGAGGTGTTTCTTCAAGACGGGCGAGGCCAGGGCGAAGGCGTCGAGGGCTTGCTCGATGCGCTTGAGACCGCAGGCGGCGGCGGATTGGCGGGGGGGCTCAACGCGGTGACGCTCGCGCAGATGCGAGACGGCCCGGGCAAAGGCCGCCTCCGCCGAGGCCTCGTCGTCGGGATGGCTCATCGCGGCGAGGGTGGAAAGGATCACGCCCGCGTCTTCGAGCAGCGGGTGGATGCGCTTGTGGCGGATCGGATCGGGCCCCCTGCGGTGGAACCAGGCGTCGAGATGCCGGGTGACGATGCGCAAGAGCATGAACTCGAAGAGGTCGACCTGCCCGTCGCTCGCGACGAGCCGCTCCATGAGCTGGCGGAAGCGGTCGTATTCGCCGGGACCGAGGTGCCGCAGGGTGGGGATGCACAGGTCGATCAGGCCGATCTTCACGGCGGAATGGACCGGGGCGAGCTCTTCGGAGAGCTCCGAGGCGGTCCGGGCGGTCGCTTCGTCGGCGTCCTGCCGGAGGCGGGCGACCTCCCGGGAGCGGAGCCGGCTGTCCTGCGCCAGGAGGAGGGCGAAGACGAGGCATTGCGCGCCGGAGCGCGAGCGGCAGGCCTCGATCCAATGGGCGGGAAGCTGCCCGTGCAGCTCGCGGCCGAGATCGACTTGCTCGGGGTGGACGGTCCTGAGGCTTTCGTGGGCCTCCTCGGGACGGAGGCGCAGGGGGGCCGAGCCCCCCTCCATGGCGAAGCCGGAGACGGCTCCGCCGACGGCGCGGCGGCGGTCCTCGCCTGCGGCGACCGGGAGCGGGGAGGTTTCGGCGAGGACGCCGTCCCAGTGCGGGAGAAGGCGGCGGATGCGCTCGACGAGGGGCGGATGCGTCGCGAACAGGGAGGCGCCGAGGGCGTTGCCGAAGAAAAGGTGGCTGGCGTCCTTGGCCATGGGGTGCTCGACTCTCGAGCCGGCGGAGAGCCCCCCGATCTTCTTGAGGGCGCCGGCGATGCCGTCGGGGTTGCGGGTGAACTGCACCGCCGAGGCGTCGGCGAGGAATTCGCGCTGCCGGGAGACCGAAGCCTTGATGAGGTTGGCGAAGAAGGCTCCGACGTAGCCGATGGCGAGCAGGCCGACCCCGGCCGCGAGCATGGCGAGGGCGGCGCCGCCCCCCTCCCTCCGGTTGGAGCCCGAGGCGCGGAAGGAGCTGCGCAGGATGAACTCGCCGACGAGGGCGAGGAAGAGGATGCCGAAGAGCAGGCCCATGAGGCGGATGTTCAGCCGCATGTCGCCGTTGAGGATGTGGGAGAACTCGTGGGCGATCACGCCCTGGAGCTCGTCGCGGGTGAGGAGCGTCATGCAGCCCCGGGTGACGCCGATGACCGCGTCGCTAGGCGTCTTGCCGGCGGCGAAGGCGTTGATCGAATCCTCGGCGTCCATCACGTAGACGGCGGGCACGGGCACGCCCGAGGCGATGGCCATCTCCTCGACGAGGTTCAGCAGCCGCCGCTCGTGGAAGTCGGTGGCGTTCACGTCGAGCTCGCGCCCTCCCAGCTCCCGCGCCACGACGGCGCCGCCGCCGGAGAGCTGCATCGTCTTGAAGGAGGAGGCGAGAAAGACGACGAGCCCCGTGCCTGCGGCCGTGCCGAGGAGGACCGTCGGATTCCAGAGCGCCGGGGTTCCGGGCGTGTCGTCGGCGAAGCCGAGGATCAGCATGGCGAGCCCGTAGACCGCCGCGACGATGCCGACGAGGGCCAGGACGAAATAGAGGACGAGGATGTGCGATTTCCGCCTTGCCGCCTCCTGGTGCTCGAAGAAGTCCATGGGGGATCCTGCGGCGGGGCCGTCAGAACTTCACCGAGACGCTTTCCCGCTCGGAATCGTCGGAGACCTCGAAGGAGGTGGCGGGGACGAACTTGAACAGGCCGGCGACGAGGTTCGAGGGGAAGACCTCGAGCTTGTTGTTGTAGTTCATCGCCGCGTCGTTGTAGGCCTGCCGGGCGAAGGCGACCTTCGACTCGGTCGAGGTCAGCTCCTCCTGGAGCTGGAGCATGTTCTGGTTGCTGCGCAGTTCGGGATAGCTCTCGGAGAGGGCGAAGAGGCGGCCGAGGGCTCCGCCGAGGCCGGCTTCGGCGGAGGCGAGCGCCTGAACCGAGGAGGCGTCGCCCGCGTCGGCCCGCTCCCGCGCGGAGGTGGCGGCGTTGCGGGCCTGGATGACGGCCTCGAGCGTCTCGCGCTCGTGCTGCATGTAGGCCTTCACCGTCTCGACGAGGTTCGGGATGAGGTCGTGGCGGCGCTTCAGCTGCACGTCGATCTGGGCGAAGGCGTTCTTGTAGCGGTTGCGGAGCTTCACGAGCCCGTTGTAGAGACCGATCGCGAAGACGGCGGGCAGGACGAGGAGCGCGACGGCGGCGAGGACGAGGACGAGGAGGGTGGAGGTCATTGGGAATGGAGTCGGGGTGTCCCGGCCAGTGTACCCCCCGATGCCGGAAAGATCGAATCCGAAGATGGCCGGCATCGGCGCGCCCCGGCGCCCTACGCGATCGAGCCCCCCCTGAAAGTGGTAGGATCGAAGGGTCGATCTGCGCTATGCTTCCGTCGTAGAATGACGTCGTGAAAACCGAGTCCCCCATCCCGATCCTTTCCCTGGCCTTCGCGGTCCTCGCCCTCGGCTGCGCGGACCCGGCCCGGGCCGAATCCGAAATCGTCCTGCAATGGAAGTTCGACGGCGCCGAGGAGGCGGGCGAATGGCAGGGGAAGCTCGGCAAGGGCGACGGCAAGGCGGAGGGGCCCCGGGCCCCGCGCTATCCCTCCTTCGACCGGAAGAACCTGGCCGGCTACTTCGAGGACCACAACGCCTACCTCGTGGTGAAGGACCACGAGCGCGGCGGCCCCGCGAACCTGCGCTTCGACCTCGGCGAGACCATCGCGATCGAGGCCTGGGTGAAGGCGAAGAGCCTTTCCAACGGCGAGATGGCCTACCTCCTCGGCAAGGGCCGCCACGGCAAGCTGGGCGCCGACCTCGGGGAGATGAACCAGAACTACGCGGTGCGCCTGAAGGGCACGGGCGGCGGCGCCGAGGTCGGTTTCCTCTTCACCAGCATCGACCCCGCCAACGGGAACAAGCGCGAATGGCACCGCTGGTGGAGCAAGGCGACGATCCCGACGACGGGCTGGCACCACCTCGCCCTGGTCTACACCTTCGGGAAGAAGGACAGCCTGCGCGTCCTCGTCGACGGCAAGCCGACCGAGGGCGTCTGGGACATGGGCGGCGCCACCGACCTCGGTCCCGTCGCCGACGCCGACGACCTCGTCGTCGGCACCGGCTACAAGCGGGGGGCGGGCGAGTCCTTCACCGGCTGGATCGACGACCTGACCCTCTACCGCGGCGCGCCCGACCCGGTCGATCTGGAGCGGCGCTACTCCTACAACCCGCCTCCTCCCCCGGTGACGCGCGAGATGGTGCCGCCCGGCCAGGTGCTGGTGCAGATCAGCGAAAAGGGCGTGCCCGAGGCGAACTCCTGGCCCGAGGAGCCCGAGGTGACGGAGATCTACCGCGAGGAGGCCTTCGGCTTCTTCGAATGGCCGCAGAAATACATCTCCACCGGAGTGCGCGCCGACCGGTCGAACCCCTCGCATTTCCGCGCCTCGGCCGTGGTGAGGCTGCCCAAGGGCAAGCACCGCCTCCTTCTCCGCGGGCGCGGCGCCGCGAAGCTGCACATCGACGGGAAGCGGGTCCTGGAGACCCCCTTTCCCAAGGGCGACACCGGCGGCCACGGGCTGCTGGCCGCGCAGGACGAATACCTCGACCTCGGCCCCGACTTCCGCTTCGCCCCCCCGGGCAACCGCGAGGTCTGGGGCGAGTTCGAGTCGCCCGGCGGCGAGCATTTCGTGATCCTCGAGACCATGGTCGGCGGAGTCGCGGGCCGCAGCAAGCGCCGCCCCGAGTTCGGCGAGACCGTCGCGGCGATCTCGCCCGAGGGCGAGGAAAGCTGGTCGCTCCTCTCCCCCGGCGAGCGCTCGGTCCCCTACACCGACGCAGGCTGGGCCGCCTACGAGACGGAGCGCCGCGCCTGGCTCGACCGGGTCAACGCCGACGCCCGCGCCGCCAAGCGGGCCGAGCACGCCGCCTACTGGGCGACGCGGCGGGAGGCGGCCCGGAAATGGCTCGCCCAGGTCGAGCCCGTCGAGATCCCCGCCCTGCCGGAGGGCCTCCCCGCCTTCAACGCGATCGACCACTTCGTCGGCGACCGCATCGCCAAGGTGCGGGCCGAGTCCGAGGCGGCTCGGTCCAGCGAGGTCGACTATTTCAAGCAGGTCAAGCCGCTGCTCGAGGCGAAGTGCTACAGTTGCCACCAGGGCGGCAAGGCGAAGGGCGACCTGCGCCTCGACCAGCACCTCGCGGCGCTGAAGGGCGGGAAGTCCGACGGGCCCGCCGTCGTGCCCGGCGACGTGGACGGCAGCTCCCTGATCTACCGCATCGGCCCCGACGCCGGGGACGACATCATGCCGCCGAAGGAGGCCCCCTTCAGCGAAGAGGAGGTCGCCCTGCTGACCCGCTGGATCGAGGAAGGCGCCCCCTGGCCCCAGTTCGACGTGGACCGCTTCGAGCCGACTCCCCTCGCCGGGGACCTCGTCTTCCTGCGCCGCGTCGCCCTCGACACCGTCGGCGTGCCGCCGACCGAGGCCGAGATCGAACGCTTCCTCTCCGACCCGGAGGACAAGCGCCGCGGCCTCGCCATCGACCGCTTCCTTTCCGACCCGCGCTGGGCCGACCACTGGATGGGGCATTGGCAGGACGCCCTCGCCGAGAACCCCAACATCATCAATCCCACCCTCAACAACACCGGCCCCTTCCGCTGGTGGCTGCACGAGTCGCTCCTCGACAACAAGCCCGCCGACCTCTTCGTGACCGAGCTGCTCCGCATGGAGGGCAGCGAGCGCTTCGGCGGCCCCGCCGGCTTCGCCACCGCCTCGCAGAACGACGTGCCCATGGCCGCGAAGGGCATGATCGTCGCCGGCACCTTCCTCGGGGTGGAGATGAAATGCGCCCGCTGCCACGACGCCCTCTCCCATTCGTGGAAGCAGGAGGACCTCTTCGAGCTGGCCGCGATGCTGCAGAAGGGGCCGATCACCCTGCCCGAATCGAGCAGCGTGCCGATGGACCGCCTCCACCAGACCGGCCGCACCCCGCTCATCGAGGTGACCCTGAAGCCCGGCAGCGAGGTGCCGCCCGCCTGGCCCTTCCCGCAATTCGCCAAGGAGGAGAGCGCCGCCCTCCTCGCCGAACGCCCCGACGATCCGCGCGACCGCCTCGCCGCCCTCGTCACCGCGCCGGAGAACCGCCGCTTCGCCCAGGTCATGGTGAACCAGCTCTGGCGCCGCCTCATGGGCCGCGGCATCGTCGCCACCATCGGCGACTGGGAGATGGCCGAGCCTTCCCACCCCGAGCTGCTCGAATGGCTCGGGCTCGAGCTGGTGCGCTCCGGCTACGACATGAAGGCCGTCGCCCGCCTCATCCTCAACTCGCACGCCTACCAGCGCGCCGTCGATCCGCTCCTGGCCGAGCCCAGCCCGCTCTTCGTCGCCCCCGCGCAACGGCGTCTCGCCGCCGAGCAGATCGTCGACTCCCTCTTCGCCGCCACGGGCGCGCCCTTCGATCTGGAGGAGGTCAGCCTCGACATCGACAGCGTGCGCGCCCTGGTCAGCTCCATCACCCTGGGCAAGCCGCGCCGCGCCTGGATGCTCGCCTCGACCTCGAACGAGCGCGACCGGCCCAGCCTCTCGCTGCCCCGCATCCAGGCGGTCGCCAGCCTGATGGAGACCTTCGGCTGGCGGGGGGCCCGGCAGGACCCCATCCACGAGCGCGAAGTCGATTCCAACGTGCTCCAGCCCGCCATTCTCGCGAACGGCACCATGGGCGTCTGGCTGACCCGCCTCGGCGACAAGCACGGCATGACCGCCCTCGCCCTCGAGGCGAAGTCGCCCGAGGAGCTGGTCGACCGCCTCTTCCTGCGCCTCCTCACCCGGGAGCCGAGCGCCGTGGAGAAGGAGCGCTACGTCGCCCTCCTCCGGGACGGCTTCGAGCGCCGCGTCGTGCCGGAGTCCGAGCGGGCGACCGAGGCGGAGGGCAAGCGCGAGCCGGTGCGCTACGTCTCCTGGTCGAACCACCTCGACGGACCCGCCAACACCCTCGCGGCGGAGAAGGAGGAGGAGGCCCGCCGCGGCGCTCCGCCGACCAAGGCCCTCGCCGAAGACTGGCGCACGAGAATGGAGGACGTCCTCTGGGCCATGCTCAACGCGCCGGAATGGATCTACACCCCCTGACATCCCCCTCCCGAAGCCGCTTTCCACCTGTTGCCTCCCCGCCTTTCACTTTACCCTCCCACCTTCCACAGCGGCCAAAGGCCGCCCTTGCCATGAACAGACGCCGCTTCCTGAAACGCTCCAGCCTACTCGCCGGAGGGGCCGCCATCTCCCCCCTCGCCGCCTCCACCGCGATCAAGAACCT
>CAYMMC010000157.1:0-7081 GCA_964391125.1 uncultured Akkermansia sp. | reverse complement strand
GTCAAAGGGGCCTTGAACATCCTGCCTCTTAGGCTCGCGCAACTGGAGCTCGACGACGCCTTCGCCGGCGAGCGCGTCCAGGTGCGCGGCCTGCTGACCTCGCGCTTTCCGGTCCCGGGCGCCTCTCTGGAAATCGTCGTGGAAAGCGCGGCGGACCGGGGCGGCTGCTCGCTGGAGCGGTCCGGCGGAACCTCCGGATTTGCGTTGACCTTGCCTCCGCAGCCGCGGGGTCGCCTCCGCCTGGAGTCGGTCGAGATCCGCAGCTCCTACCCTGTCGGCATGCTGAACTGGTCGGTCCGCTTCGACGGACTGGAGACTGCGGGATTGGTCTACCCCGCGCCGATCGACCATCTGGCCGAATCGGAGCACGGGTCGGGGCGAGCCCAGTCCGCCGGGAACGGCGACTTCGACGAGCTGCAAATCTGGCAAAGCGGCGACTCCCTGTCCGGAATTTGCTGGAAGACCTACGCCAAGACCGGAAAGCGCATGCGCAAGCGCTATCTCGATTCCGGAGAGGATCCCCGGCTCGGCCCGATGTCGGCCACGGAAAACGACGCCTGCCTCGACGGAGACGCGCTGCCTTCCCTTTCGGACGAGGAGCGGCGCTCGCAGCTCTGCCACTGGGTGGTCGAGAGGGAAGGGCGCCGTTTGCCCTACGGACTGCGCTTTCGGGGGCGGGTCCATGCGACGGCGTCCGGCGCCGACCACTACAGGCGGTGCCTGGAAACGCTGGCCGTGGGCTAGCTCTGCTTTTCCAAATGGAAAGGATGGCCGCAAGAAGCGCAAAGGAAATGGGACGGACATGGCTCCACCCTCGTGCCGTTTTGCGGCCAGATCTCCAGTGTTCGCCCGCCCTGCCTTCGAATTTAACCATGTAGGACTCACCGATGCACATCCTCTCGATGCCCCTTCGCCACTGGGCGGCGCCGCAACCCAAGGACGCCTGGGTGCTGTCGCTCTCGGTCCTCGTCGTCCTTCCGCATTTGCTCCACCTGCCGATGGCCATCGGCCTGCTCTGCGCGATGTGCTGGGTGATCGGCCTCTTTCTGTCCTGCCGCAGGTCGCGTCTATCGAAGGTGGCGAAGACCGGCGTGATCCTGGTCGTTCTATCGACCTTTTCGGGCGTCATCCCGCAACTGGGCATCTCCAATCTGGGATTCGCGCTTGCCGTGCTGATGACCTCGGTGAAGCCCCTGGAAACCTTCGACAGGAGGGGGGATCGCAGTTTCGCCATCTCGTGCTTCATCTGCGCCCTCCTGTTCTTCTTTCAGGACGGGGGCGCCCTATGGGCGGTCTACTACCTGTGCTGCTTCGTCGGGTTGACCGGATTCCTCTGCGCCTCCGAGGCGCCCGCCCCGGAGGTCGGGAGGTCTTTGGGAAAAGGCGTCCGGCTGCTCGCCCAGGCAGCGCCTCTGGCGGTGGTTCTGTTCTACGGAATCCCCAGGATCGAACAGCCCTTTCTGCAATGGGGCTCCGCCAAGGCGTCCACCCTGTCCGGCGTTCCCGGCAAAGTCCGGCTCGATCGCCTGGGTCCCATGTCCGAGTCGGACGAGATTGCCTTCGAGGCCACCTTCGACGGTCCGGCCCCCGATCCATTCAGCCTGTATTGGCGTGGGACGGTCTTCCATTTCACCGACGGGACCAACTGGGACAGCGACCACTATCCCCACCACCCGATGGCGCCCGGACGCCTGGACCCGGCGGGCGACCCGGCCGCTCCGGCGGACTCCGGTGCTCGGTCGCTCGCCCGCAGGGCCGGAAAAACCGTGACCTACCGGATTTCCAAAATGGAGGCGGACGACAACTGGCTGATCGCCCTGGATCTGCCCGTCGCCCAAATCGATTCCAGCACCTTGACGGAGGACTACCAACTGATCCCCCACCAGAGCTTCGGTCCGGATTTCGAATACCGCATGACCTCCGCGCTGAGCATCCGGACGCCGAGGGATTCGGAGCGGGTCTACCGGAAGGCCCTGCAACTGCCTTCCGGATCGGGGGTGGCGAGACGGACGCGCCAGATGGGGGAGCGGCTGAGGTCGGAGCACGAGGGGGAGGGGGATGCCGACCAGAAGATCATTCAGGGGCTCCTGCGCTTCTTCTCGCAGGAGCCCTTCTATTACACGCTCGAAGCGCCCATCTATCGGTCCAATCCGATCGACCAGTTCCTCTTCGAGGGGCGCTACGGATACTGCACGCATTATGCGGCGGCGATGACCCTGCTGTTGAGGGCTGCGGGGGTCCCCGCCAGAATGATATCGGGCTATCACGGGGGCGATTGGAGCGCAAACGGGGAAACGCTGCTGGTCAGGCAGCGCCATGCGCACGCCTGGGTCGAGGCCTGGGTCGAGGGCCATGGCTGGCTGCGCATCGATCCGACGGCGGCGATCCCTGCGGAACGGGTGTTGTCGGGCGGCATCCCGACCGATGAAATGTCCGTTTTGAACCACAACGAGCCGCTCGTTTCGCAGGGCGACAACGCCGAAAGCTGGCGGACGCTTTTGAATCCGGCCCAGTTGCGCCTGCTGGACCGGAATGGCGGCGGGGCGGACGTCGCGCCCTCCGAGCCCGATGCCTCCGGTGGCTTCTCCCTCGACCGCTGGATCGGCATGTCCAGAGCCTTCTGGAATGCCATGGTGACGGACTACGACCACAGCCGCCAGCGGAGCCTGTTCCAGGAGGGCATGGGCTACCCTCTGTTGCTGGCCCTGTTCTTCGGACCGCTCGTCCTGTATGTCGCCTTTGCCTTGATTCGGGCGAGGCGCCATGCCGACGGTGACGCTTCCTGCCGGGTCGGCGCGCTCTATGGGCTGCTCTGTCGGCGTTTGCAGGCGGGGGGCATGCCGATTCTTCCCCATGAACCCTATCAAGCGCTCCACGAACGCCTTGCGGGAACGGGGTGTTATGATCCGGATCGGCTGGCGGAGTTCTTTGCCGCCTACGAGCGCTTGCGCTATCGGCAGCAGGGTTCGCGGGTCAGCCGCCGCGAACTCCGTGGCCTGCGAGGGCAAATGAGGCGACTGTTGGCGTCCCGGCGCCGGCGCGAGCGATGACCGGTCAAAGGCAAGATCTCTGTTTTTGGTGCGCCGGTTCCCGACGCTTTGGAACCGGACGTTGAGGGAACTGCGAGGGACGGGGGGAACGCTTCGGACCTTTCTTGCCGGGTTCGATCCAAAGCGGCGCGGAGCGCCGCACCAAATCCCGCCGTTCGAGCTGCCGTTGCGCGAGGCTCTGATGGAGCGATTGCGCAGCCGCTCCTTCGATCACTCCGTCCACAGCAACTCGCCGGTCCTCGAATCACGATACCAAAGCCGTGCGGCAGGTCGTGCACGGACCGGTTCAACGAAGGCCATGGCTCGGGGGTGATTCCGATTGCCGCAATGTGCGGATTCTGAAAATTTCGCCCCTCCTCCCCGCGCGCCCGATCACGGTGCGAATTCCGCCTCGAATTTCCGAAACCACTCCTCGGCGGCGTCATCCTTTCCCGCCGAACGATCCAGGATCGAGCGATGCACATAGTATCCCATCCGCGCCTCGGGGACGTCCAGCGGCTCGTCCGCCAGCAGGTCGAGGAACGCGGCCAGCTCCGATTGGACGAACCAGGTCGCCGTTTCCGCCATCTGGGCGCGCTGCGTCTTCGGCGCAAGATACTCGAACAGGGGCCTCGCATCCGTGTTCAGTTCGACATCCTCCAGTTTGGAAGCCAAAGTCCGGACGCGCCCCGCGTAGAACATTCCGACCATTTCCGCATCCACCTCGGCCACTCGGCCTCGCGTTGGCTCCTGGAGCAGCTCCGTCAGGCTGCGCTTTGCCGGCTCGAAATCCGCCGGGGACAGCCCGCCGACGGCAGGCGCCGCATCGCCGCCCATGAGCATCAGCAGAGGGTACTCGGCATGGAAGTTCCCGCGCCAGATCGTCACTTCCGGGAAGGCCGTCCTCATGCTGTTGACGACCAGCATCAGTTCCCGCTCCGACATCTGGTAGAGCGGGATCCACTGCGCGTACAAGCCGCCGGGCCGCAATCGCTTTCTGGACTCGACATAGTGATCGACGCTGTAGAGGCTCCCCACCCCGGCGCGCCAGGGAACGAAGCATTCCGACACGATCAGATCGAAGGTCTCCCTGGTTCCCCGGAGGAAATTGCGTCCATCCTCCGCGATGACCGTGGCCCGGCCATCCGTGTGCAATCCTCCTGTCTCCTCTTCGAAATACTCCCGGGAGGCGACCACGACTTCGTCGACCAGCTCCGCCACCACCACTCGCTCGACGGGGAATTCCAAGGCGGCGCCGGCCGGAATCCCCGTCCCCATGCCGAGGAAGAACACCGACTTCGCCTTTCCGTGGACCAGCAAGGGGAGCTGGGACTGCCAGACCTGCCCCTGCCACAGCAGCTCGCCCGGCGCTTCTTCCTCCGCCGCCTCCGCCCCTCCTATCGTGTTCCAGTTGTTGACCTTGATCCATCTGGAACCCGGCGTCTCCGTCACGGCGACGATCCCGTCCTTGCTCTCCCATGTCTCGAGCAGGCGTTCCGCACCGGCCACCCGGACCACCGGAAGCCCCTTGGGATCGAGGATGGTCGCCACCAGCGCGATTCCCGCCAGCGGCACCAGGGCGGCGAAACGGGCGCGCCCCTTCCAGGCCACCAGCAGAGCGCAGGCGAAGTAGGCGAAGGCGATCCACTGCATGCCGCGCCACATGCCCACCGTGCTCAGCAAGACAAAGCCGGCCAGCAAGGATCCGACCGTCGCGCCCACCGTATTCAGCGCCGTCAATTGGCCGATCGACCGGCCCGCCGATCGCATCCTCTGGCTCTCGAGCTTCAGCAGATAGGGGAAGACCGCCCCTGCCAGAACCCCCGGCGGCCCCATCGTCGACAGGGCCATGGCCGCGACGAGCAGCAGATACTCCGACCAGCCGAGCGTCGCGCCCACATACTGCAATCCGTTCGTGCTGAACCAGAAGATAGCGACCGAAAGGGAAGCCGCGATTCCCGCCAGGGCCAGCAGGGCCGTCAGCACCGACTCCGGGCGCGTCGTTCTCCGCATCAGGATCGAGGCCAGCGCGGACCCCATCGCCAGACTCGATAGAAAGGTGGCCAGCACCACGGAAAAGGTAAACACCGAATTTTGCAAGACCTGGGCGAACATCCTCGTCCAAATCACCTCCAAGCCCAATGTCAGCACGCCCGAAACGAAGGCCAGGGAAAGCACCCATCCTCGCGGCATCGATGCCTTCTCGGGCTTCCCGGCCTTCGGGGCGGCCTGGACCGGCAAAACCTCGCCCCGGCCGATCCGCGCGCTGACGGCAGCAATGGAAAGCGAAACGCAAATGCAAAGCAGGTAGGCGTTGAGGAAACCCAATGCGCTCGGCAGAAGAAAACCCGCCAGCAATGCCCCGACAATGCCGCCGATGGTGTTCGTCGCGTAGAGCGCCGCACCGACGCGACCAAGCGATTCCCGCGAACGGATCAGATACTGCCCGAGAAAGGGCAGGGTTCCCCCCATGCAGAACGACGGCGGGACCAGGACGACGAAGGCCAGAGCGAACTTCGCCAGAAGCAATGCCGTGCCCGGCCCCCCGCAGGCTTGGTAGATCGAGGCATAGATCGTCCCGTAGAAATGATGCAGCAAGAGATACAATCCCGCCGACAGGGCGATGCCGAGCTCCAGAGCGGCGTATCCGAGCAAGGGCCGGACCGAGCGCTCCGCGAAACCGCCCAAGGCCCAGCTTCCCGAGGCCAGGCCGAGGAAGAAGGCCGCCAGCGTCACGGCGGCGGCGCTCGAAGTGCTGCCGAACAAGAGCGAAAGCTGCTTCAGCCACAGGACTTCGTAGGCCAGGCCGGCTGCGCCCGACAGGAGGCAAAGCGCGAACATGCTGACGACCAGCCGGGGCGAAGCTCCCCTGGAATGGCCGGCATGGCTGCGTTGGTTTGAGGACATGATCGGCCGGTTGCCGGGCTATGGAACGAAGAACACCCAGGCGGCCAGGATCAAGACGCTGGCGACGAAGGCCGTGACGACGCCGCCGAGACGGCGCTTTTTGAGATAGAGCAGCAGGCCGAATCCCGAGAGGCCCATCAGCAGCATGACGGCGGCCGAGATATCGATGACCCGGGACCAGGCCGTGCCGGTGTCCCTGCCCTTGTGGAGATCGTTCAGCACGGCCATCATGCCGCTGGTGGTCTCGGTCACCGAGTAGGCGCCCGACTCGCGGTCGACGAACACGTCGGCGGCGTAGCCGGGCCCCTTGAAGACCAGCATGCATTCGTGCTCGTCGACCTCGAACTCGCTCACGGCGCCGCGCAGGGAGTGGCGGCTGCGGAGCGATTCGGCGATGGCCAGCTTGTCGAGCCCCGCCCCGACCTCCTCGGGCGGGAACTCGCCCTGCAGATCCTTCACCGTCTGTTCTCCGGCGCCGAACCATGTCGGATGGTTCAGCGTGATCCCGGTGAAGGCGAAGAAGACGAGCGCCCCGAAGCTGGCCATCGAAACATAGATGTGCAGCCAGCGGAACGCCGCCGCGCTTCGCGAGTAGAGGCTCCGCTTTCTCGCGGGCGCGGGGGGGCGGGGTGGCGTCGCCGCCTCTTTCGGCAAGGGCGCGTTGGGCAAGGGGCTCTTCATGCTTTCTATCCGTGCGGATCGTCGGGGGCGCCGGGTGGCTCCGCCCTTATCTCGCGGCGACGGCGGCCTTCTTGGCGGGGATGTATTCGTAGGAGACCGCGCTCATCTCGACGTTCTCCGGCAGCTCGGTTTTGGCGATGGGCTTCCCGCCCAGGGCGACGGATTCGCGGATGATCTGGTAGGTTCCGTGCTCGCGGGACACTTCGAGGCAGAGCGTGTAGTCGCCGTCGGGCAAGGGCTTTCCCGCATTGTCGGTGCCGTCGAATCGCGCCGTGTATTCTCCGGGGCCGCGCGTCGCGCCCGAGACCGTGCCGATCAGCTCCGATTTCTCGACGAGCTTCCGGGTGCGGTCGTTGCGGTACCAGCGGGTCAGGTCGCGGTGCCAGCGCGGGCCGGGCGGCTCGGTCTGGATCCAGAGGATGGCGGTCTTGACGGGATAGCCCTCCTTGTCCTCCAGCCAGACC
>CAYMMC010000156.1:0-7097 GCA_964391125.1 uncultured Akkermansia sp. | reverse complement strand
GTTCGTGAGCAACCCGGCGGAGTATTTCGTCGAGAAGGGCCTGCGGATCAAGAAGGAGAGCCCCTTCCCCTTCACCTGGCCGGTCGAGCTGGCCAACGGATGCACCGGCTACGTCCCCACCGAGGAGGCCTTCTCCGCGTCCGGAGGCGGCTACGAGACCCGCCTCACCACCTACAGCAACCTGGAGATCACCGCCGGCACCCAGATGGCCGACGCCGGCATCTCCCTGGCCAAGGAGATGGCCCCCGACGCCGCGCCCGAGCATCCCGCCCTGCCGCCCTTCAAGGCGCCCTGGGCCTACGGCAACGTGGGTCCCGAGCTGGAGTGAGCGCCCCGTCCCGCGTCAGAGCCCCCGCCCCGCCTGGCTGGCGAGGGCCTTCGCGAGATCGACGAGCCGAGACGAGCCCTCCAGTCCCTCGACGAAGCGTTCGGGGATGCCCGAAAGCCCGACCTGGGCGCCGACGAGGGCGCCGGCGAGGAGGCAGCGCGCCTGATTCTGCCCTCCGCCGTTGAGGGCGTGCAGCACCGCCGATTCGAAGTCGCCGGAGAATCGGGCGGCCAGATAGTAGGCCGCCGGCAGTTGGTGATAGATCGCGCAGGGCATCCCGTAGACGAGCGACACCTTCCAGGCGGGCTCGATCCGGACGCCGGGATCGAGCGCCGCCTCGGCCATGTAGGAGGGGGTGAGCAAGGCGTCGGGGGAGGAGAAGCGCCCGGCGCGCGGGGGATCGGGATCGCCGGGCTTCGGAGGCCCCAGGGCGTCGCCCGTGACGGCGTGGAAGGGCAGTTCGCCCGCCTTCACCAGGTCCATCAGCTTGTCGGAAAGCAGCGGGTCCAGCTTCTCCCCGCGCACCAGCATCGCCAGCACGCAGCCGAAGGCCGTCGTCATCGCCACGATCGCCTCGTCCGCCTGGGTGAGCAGGCAGTTCGCGCTGACGGTCTCCGCCACCTTCGCCGGGGCCGCGGCGTAGCGCGCGGCCAGCACCAGGATGCGTTCGGCGGCCTCGGTGGTGTCCGCGGGCCCGCCCGTCTCCCGCCACGACCTCTTCTCGACCACGCGCCGCCGCCAGGCCTCGCGGATCGACTGGCTGGTGTAGCCGCCGGGACCGTTCATCGGGGTGCCGTCGAGCTGGGGGAAGAGCTCCTCGTCCAGAAGGCGGCAGAAATCGCCTTCGTCGTAGCCCTCCCTCTCCACCACCGAGCGCAGCAGCAGCGTGGCGATGAAGCCCGACTGCGAGAGCTGGCCGGCCTTCAGGCCCGCGTGGTAGCGGTGCGGCTTGGGGTCGGTGTAGCCGTCGATCCAGTCGCCGTAGTCGCGGCGCATCTCCTCCAAATCGTAATACCAATGCGGTCCGACGCCCAGGGCGTCGCCGACAAGCGCGCCGATCACCGCTCCTGCGGCCCGATCTTCGAAAGTCATGGGATGAGGTGGGTTCGGTGTTTCACGGGAAACGGCATCACCCCTCGCCCGCCCCGGACCGGCTTGCAAGGCCTGATCGCCGGCGAGGCTCCGGCCGGGGGCGCGTCCTCCCGGGGCGCCGGTCGCCCTACATCCTCAGAATGACCTTCCCGACGTGCTGCCCGCGCTCGAGGTGGCGGTGGGCCTCCTGCACCTCGTCGAAGGCGAAATACCGGTCGACCACCACCTTCACCGTTTCCGAGGCAAAGAGCGGCCAGACCGTGCCGAGGAGGGCGGCGGCGATCTCGCTCTTTCGCTGGACCGACTGGGGACGCAGGGTCGAGCCGGTGACCGTGAGGCGGCGGACCATCATCCGGGCCAGATCCAGCGGGACCTCGGCGCCCCGCATGAAGGCGATCTGGACGAGGCGGCCATCCACCGCCAGACAGTCGAGGTTGCGGGAAAAATAGTCGCCCCCGACCATGTCGAGGACGAGGTCCACCCCGCGCCCCCGGGTGAACCGGGCGACTTCGTCCACGAAATCCCGCTCCTTGTAGGGAATGGCCAGATCCGCGCCCAGTTCCATGCAGGCCCGGCATTTTTCCGCAGTGCCGGCGGTGGCGAGGACCGCGGCCCCCAGCGCCTTCGCGAGCTGGATCGCGGCGACCCCGATGCCGCTCGTCCCGCCGTGGACGAGAAGGCTCTCGCCCGCCCGCAGCCGGCCGCGCTCGAAGACGTTCGACCAAACCGTGAAGAAGGTTTCCGGAATCCCCGCCGCCTCCTCGAGGGCGACCTTCTCCGGAACCGGCAGGCAGTGCCCGGCCGGGGCCACGCAGTAGTCCGCATAGCCGCCGCCCGGAGTCAGCGCGCAGACCGGATCGCCGACCCTCCACGCGTCGACCCCCGGCCCGCAGGCGGCCACCCGCCCCGACACTTCGAGCCCGAGGATGGGGGACGCTCCCGGCGGAGGGGGATACTGCCCCTTTCGCTGCATGAGGTCGGGCCGGTTCACGCCGGCGGCCAGCACCTGGACGAGGACCTCGCCCTCCTTGGGCTCCGGCGGGTCGCCCTGGCGCACCGTCAACACTTCGGGACCACCGGACGTTGGACAATCGATGTAGCGCATGGATCGGGAGAATCGGGTTCGCGGATCTCGGGGCACGGAAGAGCTTCCGGGGGACGGGACCCGTCCGCGCCCCGCCACTATGCGGCCGCAGCCCCTCTGCGCAAGCGCCTCTCCGAAACGGGTCGGGCCATCCGGCCGCGCCCGGCCACGGTCCCGCCCCCCTCATTTCCCCCGACAATCCCCTTGCCCGACCCTCCGCGCCGCCTACCCTGATCATCCCCCCGATTCCGTTCCCCGCGATGGCCACCGACCCCTTCATCCACCTGCACCTGCACACCGAATATTCGCTCCTGGACGGCGCCGTCCGCATCGCGGAGCTGATGAAGAAGGCGGAGCGCTGCAAGATGCCCGCCGTGGCCATGACCGACCACGGCAACATCTTCGGGGCCATCGAGTTCTACCAGAAGGCGAAAAAGGCGGGCATCAAGCCCATCATCGGCTGCGAGGCCTACCTCACCCCTCCGGGCGTGTCGCTCGCGGACAAGAAGGCCGACCCCGTGGTGGCCAGCGGCAAGGCGAAGAAGAAGCGCAACTCGCACCTCACCCTCCTCGCCGCGACCAACGAGGGCTACGCCAACCTGATGAAGCTCTCCAGCCTCGGCCATCTCGAGGGCATGTACTACAAGCCCCGCATCGACAAGGAGGCCCTCGCCGCCCACTCCGAGGGGCTGGTCTGCCTGAGCGGCTGCATCAACGGCGAAGTCAACCAGTTCATCCAGGCCGACGACCTCGGCGCCGCGCGGAGGAGCCTGGGCGAGTTCGCCGACATCTTCGGGCGGGACCGCTTCTTCCTGGAAGTCCACGACCACGGCTTCCCCGAGCAGGCCAAATGCACCCGCCAGATGGTCGAGTTCGGGAAGGAGTTCGGGCTCGAGCTGGTCGCCGCCAACGACGTCCACTTCCTCAACCAGGCCGACCACGACGCCCACGACGTCATGATCTGCATCGGCACCGGCTCGCTCCTCATGGACGAGAACCGCATGAAATATTCTCCGGAAGTCTACTTCAAGACCAGCAACGAGATGCGGCGGCTCTTCAGGGACCTGCCGGCGGCCTGCGACAACACCTACCGCATCGCCGAGATGTGCAACGTCGAGATCCACCTCGACTCGACCAGCTCGGAGAAGTACCCGCAGTTCGAATCGCCCGACGGCAGCCCCCGCGAGGAGTATTTCCGCAAGGTCTGCTACGAGGGCCTCGCCTGGCGCTACGGCGAACGGGCCGCGACCGACGAGGAGCTGCGCCGCCGCCTCGACTACGAGATCGACGTGATGGCCAAGATGGGCTTCGTCTCCTACTTCCTCATCACCTGGGACTTCGTGAAGTGGGCCAAGGACAACGGCGTCCCCGTCGGTCCCGGACGGGGCTCGGCGGCGGGTTCGCTGGTGGCCTACGTGCTGGGCATCACCGACCTCTGCCCGCTGCGCTTCGGGCTGATCTTCGAGCGCTTCC
Organism: uncultured Akkermansia sp.; assembly: GCA_964391125.1. GTDB lineage: Bacteria > Verrucomicrobiota > Verrucomicrobiia > Verrucomicrobiales > DEV007 > Arctic95D-9. The sequence goes on along the minus strand of CAYMMC010000156.1, from coordinate 3,120 downwards.
TCAACCCCGAACGGGTCTCCCCGCCCGACATCGACATCGACTTCTGCCAGACCCGCCGCCCCGAGGTGATCGACTACGTGCGGCGCAAGTACGGCGAGCGCGCCGTCTCCCACATCGTCACCTTCGGCACCCTGGGGGCCAAGAGCGTGGTGCGCGACGTGGGCCGCGTCATGGGCCTGAGCTTCTCCGAGGGCGACCGCATCGCCAAGATGATCCCCGCGGAGCTGAACATCACCCTCGCCGACGCCAAGCGGAAGAACCCCGATCTCGCCGCCGAGATCGAGAACAACCCCACCGTCGCCGAGCTCTGGAAGTATTCGACCTTCCTCGAGGGGCTGACCCGCGGCACCGGCATCCACGCCGCCGGCGTCGTCATCGGCGACAAGGAGCTGACGAACTACGTCCCGCTCATCCGCGGGAAGGAGGGCGAAGTCGTGACCCAGTACGCGATGAGCCCCCTCACCGACCTCGGCATGCTGAAGATGGACTTCCTCGGCCTGAAGACCCTGACGGTGATGCAGGACGCCGTCGACCTGATCCGGCGGCACACGCCGGACTTCGCCCTCGACAACGAGGGCTTCGACGACCAAACCACCTTCGAGCTGCTCAACCGCGGCGAGACGACCGCCGTGTTCCAGCTCGAATCCGGCGGGATGATGAGCCTCTGCCGCCAGTTCGACGTGAACCGGATCGAGGACATCGTCGCCCTCATCGCCCTCTACCGTCCGGGGCCGATGGAGCTGATCCCCGACTTCATCGACCGGAAGAAGGGCAAGAAGAAGGTGCGCTATTTGCATCCGCTCCTGGAGGAGGCGAGCGAGGAGACCTACGGCATCCTCATCTACCAGGAGCAGGTGCAGCGCGCCGCCAACCTCCTCGCCGGCTACTCCCTCGGCGAGGCCGACCTGCTCCGCCGCGCCATGGGCAAGAAGAAGCTCGAGGAGATGGTGAAGCAACGGGCCAAGTTCGTGAAGGGCTGCGCCGAGGTGAACAAGATCCCCGAGAAGCAGGCCAACGAGATCTTCGACCTGCTCGAGAAGTTCGCGGGCTACGGCTTCAACAAGTCGCACTCCGCCGCCTACGGCCTCATCAGCTACCACACCGCCTACCTCAAGGCGAACTACCCGGTCGAGTTCATGGCCGCGGTGCTCTCCAACGAAGTCAACAACACCGACAAGATCTCCGTCTTCGTCGCCGAATGCCAGCGCATGGGCATCGAGATCCTCGCGCCCGACGTGAACCGCTCCATGCTCAAGTTCGCGCCCGAGGGCCGCGAGGAGGGCAAACGGGCGATCCGCTTCGGCCTCGCCGCGGTCAAGAACGTCGGCGAGGGCGCGATGGAGGCCGTCATCCGCGAACGGGAGGCGCACGGGGGATTCAAGTCGCTGGAGGATTTCGCCTCGCGTCTCGACAGCCGCTCGGTGAACCGCAAGATCCTCGAGAACCTCATCAAGGCCGGGGCCTTCGACTTCACCCTGGAGCGCCGCGACGATCTGTTCTCGCGCGTCGGGCAGGTCATCGCCGGAGCGAGCGCGGCCCAGCGCGACCGCACCACGGGGCAGGCCTCGCTCTTCGACATGAACGAGCTCATGAGCGCCGCCGCCGCGCCGGAGCTGGACGAGGAGGAGCGCGTCGTCTGGGACCAGCGCGAATACCTCGCCCACGAGAAGGACCTGCTCGGCTTCTACGTCACCGGCCATCCCCTCGACGAATACCGAGGCGTCCTCGAGAAGGGCAAGTTCGCCACCCTCGCCGACCTGCCGCAGATGAAGCCGGGCAAGAAGACCGAGCGCTTCGCCGGGATGATCGCCGAAATCGCGGTGAAATACACCAAGCGGGAGGGCAAGCCCTTCGCCGTGCTGAATTTCGAGGACTTCACCGGCTCCACCGAGGTGATGGTCTGGAACGAGACCTACCAGAAGTGCAACGGCCTCCTCGCCAAGGGCGCCGTCGTCGAGATCCGGGCGAAGGTCGAGCAGGACTCCCGCAGCGAGACCAACCGCCTCATGGCCGAGGAGATCAAGGCCGTCGCCCCCGACCCGGACTACGTCCCGCCGACGAATCCGGGCGGGGGGCGCAACGGTCGCCCGTCGCCGGGCGCGCGGCCCGTCCTCGTCGAGCTGGATGCCCGCCGCGACGCCCCCTCCGCCATCGCCAGGCTGCGCGAGATCGCCGCCGACCATCCCGGCGAGCGCCCCCTGCACCTGAGGGTGCGGGCGGAGGACGGGCGCGTCGTCACGCTCGAGGCGGGAGGGAGATACCGCGTCTCGGACACCTTCGCGACGGCGTCCGGCGCCTTGCCGGATGCCCCGGGGCGCTAGGGCTGCTCCAGCCAGCGGGGATCGCCCTCGACGGCGATGGAGGGATTCCGCTGCCGGGCTCGTTGGAGGACTTTGCCGGAGCCCGCGTAGATGTAGTCGTCGATCTTCGCCACGCTCTCGCCGCCGGATTCGGAGCGGTGGACGACCTTTCCGATTCCCCGATCCCAGCGCTGCAGGTCGATGCGCACGATCGCGTCGAACGGAATGCGGAGGCCCGAAGGGAGGTGGATCGCCTCCCCGTCGGCGCGCAGGGTCCGTCGCCTGCGGGCGACGGCGACTCCGCCGATCACCAGAGTCACCGCGAACATGCCGGCGGCGAAATGGAACTGCTCGCGGATCTCGGATTCGGCGTAGCGCTTCGGCTCCTTCTCGGGAAGGCGGCGCGCGGCGGCGAAGCCCGCCCAGGCCGCGCCGGAGCGGGCCGCCTCGAACGCCTCCTCCAGCTCGCGCCGCCGCTCCTCGGACTTCCCCGCCATGGCTTCGGGCGGCAGGGTGGTCTTCCCCTCCGCGACGGCCTCGAAGGCTCCGTGGAGGTCGGCGATGTGGTTCTTCCGCGGATAGCCGAACAGACCGTCGTAGAGGAAGAAGGCGGAAAGCCCCCCGGTCAGCGCCATCAGCAGGAGCATCCGTTTGAAGAACCAAGGCGAAGTCCGGCAGACGATCGGGTCGGTGCGTTCCATCTTGTGGGGACGTGGAGAGTTCTGTGGGGACGCTGCGGGGCTCCGGCGGATTTGTCGGGGCTCGAGGCCCGCAGCGCCGCCCGCCGCATCCGAAAAAGCGGTTCCGGGAAGGGGGCAGC
>CAYMMC010000155.1:0-7158 GCA_964391125.1 uncultured Akkermansia sp. | reverse complement strand
CCAAAGGCTCCGGCCAGCACGACGATCAACAGCGTTTTCATGACGGGATGGGGGCGCAAAGCCTGGTTGGTTGCGGCGGTCGGACACGTTGAGTTGGCGTGCGGATGATGAAAGACTCAAACCGCATTCTCCGGCTGCCTGGAGCGGAACCAGGGCAAAGGCGGATAAAAATGAAGGACCGAGAAGAGGGTCAACATCCAGCCGCCCATGCCAAGGGCGGGATGAAACGAACCGACCGGCGCACCTGAATCCGGATCCGTCACTTGGACGCGAAATTGAGGGAGCCACGAGGCGCACATCATCCCGAAGGCCACTGCGCCAAGAACGAACGCGAACCACCAATGCTCCTGCCACCACCGATGCGGACCGGAAAGAAGTCGAACCGGCAACCCAAGGACGAGAAGCACTGCGATGGCCACCGAGGTGATGATCGTGCCGACGATTGACTGAAGGATAAGCGAGAGCATCCCATCGTAAACGGTCATCGCCACTGCCAGCATGTAGTAGCAAACACCGACAACGAGCGCGGCGACAATCTGGAATGCGAGACGCATGGTGGCGGGCAACTTATCCATCCCTCACGGCTTCAGCAAATTCGGCGCCCAGAGCGGGCCTTCCTTGATCGGGGGCGTGACCCCGTCCGGCGGAAAGCTGCCCTTCACCGCCTCGCGGAGCCGTTCGCCCAATTCCGCGACGGTGGCGGCGTGTTCGGGCCTCCCGGCGAGATTGGCGAGCTCGCCGGGGTCGCTCCCGTGGTCGTAGAGCTCGGCGCCCTTCGCTCCCTCGTCCCATTCCGTGTAGCGCCAGCGCTCGGTGCGCAGGCTGTAGCCGAAGAAGCGCTTGCCGCCGCCCCCGCGCATCACTTGCGTCAGCGCCCAGCCGCGCCCTTTCTCCGAAGGATCCTTCAGGATGGGCACGAGGCTCTGCCCCTGGAGATTCTCCGGCGTCTTCACCCCGGCGAGTTCGGCGAGGGTCGGATAGAGATCGACCTGGCTCACCGGCGTCGCCACCACGCCGCCCGCCTCCGAGACGCCGGGGGCGACGATCATCAGGGGCACCCGCGCGCTGCCCTCGAAGAGGCTCGACTTCTGCCAGAGTCCGTGCTCGCCCATGTGGTAGCCGTGGTCGCTGGTGAAGACGACGATGGTGTTCTCCGCCAAGCCGAGCCGGTCGAGCGCGGCGACGACGCGACCGACCTGAGCGTCCATGAAGCTGATGCTCGCGTAGTAGGCCCGCACGCATTCCCGGCGCAGCTCGTCGGTGAGCTGGTCCTCGCTCTTCTTGTAGCTGCCGAGGGCGGCGGCGGGCACTTCGGGCGGATTCTGGTCCACCGTGGGATGGAGGGGCATTTCCGCGGGATCGTAGAGCTCGAACCAGGGATCCTCCGGCGCGACGTAGGGCGTGTGGGGGCGGTAGAAGCCGACCGCGAGGAAGAAGGGGCGGCCCCGCTCCTTGGCGCAGCGCTCCAGCACCCATTCGGCGTCGGCGGCGAGCTTGGCGTCGGTGTGGTGCTCGTCGCCGTGGGGCGAGGCGAGCCAGCTGAGGGTGCCCCCGTACTGCCCGGGAACGAGGGTGAAGACCCCCTCCAGCTCGGTGCGGTCCACTCCGGCGGGGTTCAGCTCCAGCTCCCACGAGCCGGGATCGTCGTGACCGTTCGTGCCGATGGAGAGCGGCACGTTGTAGTGGTAGAGCTTGCCGATGCGGGCGGCGAAGTAGCCCTCGAGACGGAAGGCCTGGGGCAGGCTGAGATGCGAGGGGATGGTCTGGCGGAAGATCTGCGCGTTCGCGAGGATGCCCGAGCTGTTCGGGTAGAGTCCCGTCAGCATCGAGTTCCGGCTCGGGCCGCAGAGGGGAAAGGCGCAGTAGGCCTTGTCGAAGCGAACCCCGCGCGCGGCGAGGGCGTCGAGGTGGGGCGTCTTCGCCCGCGGATCGCCGTAGCAGCCGAGGTAGTTGTTGAGGTCGTCGGAGACGAGGAAGAGGACGTTGGGCCTTTCCTCGGCGGAGGCGAGGCAGGGAAGGCCCGAAAGGACGGTGCAGGCGAGGGCGAAGAGGGTTCGTTTCATGGGGCGATGGGGTCGAGCCGACGGACAGTATGCGCGAAAATCCCGCATCAAGGGAAGCACGCAGTTCAGGGAGGGGGCGTTTGCCGGGCTCGGCAAGCCGTGGGACGGGAGAGGAGCGGAGGAATTCTCTGGCGGTCGATCGGCGGATCGCGTAGCAATGACGCCCAGATGAAGCCCCCTCCTGCCGCCCTCGCCTTCGCCCTCGCCGCCGCCTTCGCCGTCGGCGCGGCGGAGCTGGTCCCGGCCTTCGAATCGCCGCGGCGATTCGTTGCCTCGGAGATCGTCCCCGCCGACCTGCTGGCCGGCCCCCATCACCGCGTCCGCGATCTCGCGCAAGGCGACGGCTACCTCATCCATTTCGTCATCGACTCCGACTACGGGACCTACGAATGCGTCGGCATCGGGGAGCTGCAGCGCCGCGTCGAGGAGATCCGCGCCATCTCCGTCCTCGTCGGCATCAGCAAGGGCGACCTCTTCGCCGAGGGCATGAGAAAGTCGATCGAGACACCGTTCCACGCGGTCAAGAACATCGTCGAGGATCCCGGCGGGGCGGTGAAGCAGGTGCCCAAGTCCGTCGGCCACTTCTTCGGAAAGATCGGTTCGGGCATCGGCAACGCCGTCCGCAAGGCGGGCGACGAGGACGGCGGCGCCAGCCCTCCCGAACCCGGCGAGGTCGGCCAGGGGCTCGGCAGGGTCATCAGAAGCGTGGCCGGCTTCGACAAGGCGAAGCTCGAATGCGCCCGCCAGCTCGGCATCGATCCCTACACCGACAACGCCCGTCTCCAGGAGGAAATGGAGAAGGTGACCTGGGCTTTCTTTGCGGGAGGCCTCCCGCTCAAGATCGGAGTCACGGTGGCCTCGTCCGGCGCCTCGCGGGCCATCGACGCGACCGAGTTCGTCGGCATGCCCGACGAGCTCTATCGGCTCACCCCTTCGGAGCTCGATTTCCGAAACCGCCAGGCGCTCAACGCCATGGGGCTCGTCCCGGAGCGCATCGACGCCCTTTTTGCCAATCCCCACCTCACCCGCTCCCTCCGCCATCGCATCATCGTGCGCCTCTCGGACCTCTCCGGCCCCGGGCGCGGGGACATCGTCGATCTCGTCGCGGCCTGCGACTCGCTGTGGCGCTGCCACTTCGTCGCCGACGTCGTCCAGCTCCTCCGCATCCGCCAGCAAGTCCAACCCTACGCCGCTTTCGCGGTCTACGGACGCCTCGTCGCGGGCCTGACCGAGGACGGCGTCCTCGAGGTTCCCGCTCCCGTCGACTATCTCAGCTGGACGGAGACCGTCGCCGAATTCGCCGGCCGCGACGACATCGGCGCGGTGGAAAGGCGGCGTCTCCTCCTCAGAGGGAAATCCAGCCCCGAGGCAAGACGGCAGCTCGAGGCAGCGGGATGGGAAGTGGTGCTGATCCCGCAGTGAGGCGGAACCCAATCCGTCCCGCCGGCGGCGCTGCTCCGTCGCCAGCGGGGGCGCGCCACAAACTCCATGAATCCCGATGCCGCAGGGGCCAAAATCGCGTAAGCTCCCCCCGTGCGTGTCCTGGCCATCGATCCGGCGCTGCGGAACACCGGTTTCGCCGTCATTGAGGAATGCGCCCCTGCCTCCGGCCGCCGGACGCAGCGGGCGCTGGCCTACGGCGTGATCCAGAACCGCCGCGAGCTCCGCCAGTCGGGCTGCCTCGTCGCGATCCGAGAGCGGCTCGTCGAGGTGATCCGCGAGCACTCGCCCGAGGTCTGCGCGGTCGAGGGCGTCATCTACGTGCAGAGCTACCGCACCGCCATCACCCTCGGCGCGGCGCGCGGGGCCGCCCTGCTGGCCGCCGCCGAGCACGGCCTGGAGATCTACGAATATGCCCCGAAGCGGGTCAAGCAGGCCGTCGTGGGGCGCGGCGCCGCCGACAAGCAGCAGGTCGCCTTCATGATGCGCGCCCTCCTCGGCCTCGTCGAGACGCCGCCCCCGGACGCCGCCGACGCCCTCGCCATCGGGCTGGCGCATTGCTACGCCCGCGATCCGAAGCGCGCCGCCGTCCTCGATCCGCCCGCGCCCCTCTGACCCGACCGACGCCCTCCCGTTTCCGATGAGCCCCGAGGACTCCCGCAACATCCTGATGCTCGCCGCCGTCGAGGAGATCGACGAGGACGGACTCGTCCTGCCCGCCGAGGAGCGCCACGAGGCCTCGCGACGAGCGGGCGCGCCCCTGCCCGCGGATCCCGGGACCGCCCGGGAGGAGGCCTTCCTCGCCGCCCGGGCCGCCGCGCTGCTGGAGCGGCTCCGCGACCGCCTTCCGGGGACGGCCTGGCTCGATCCCGCCGCGCCCGCGCATCCCTCGAGGCATCCGGGGCTCGTCCTCGGGCTGCTCCTCCTCGCCGCCCTGGTCGGCTATCTTTCCAACGAGCTCGGGCCGGAGCGGCGCATCAACATCCTCTCCTTCCCCCTCCTCGGCATCCTCGGCTGGAGCCTGCTCGTCTACCTGCGCGAACTCTGGCTGTTCCTCTCGGGCCGGAGCCCCGGGCCCTCCAGTGGGCGCTTCGCAGGCTTCGCAACACGTTCGACGGCAGGAGCGGCCGCGGACGACCCCGCCTCCCGCGTCCTCGCCCAGGCCCGGCGTCTCTTCGAGCAGCGCTGGACCCGGCTCTCCGCCCCCGCCACGTCGGCCCGGCTGAAGGCCCTTCTCCACCTCGCCGCCCTCGTCCTCGCCGCCTCGGCCGTCGGGGGGATGTACGTCCGGGGGCTTGCCAAGGAATATCGTGCCGTCTGGGAGAGCACCTTCATCGAGAGCAGCGAGCAGCTCCGCCCGATCCTCCGGATCGTCCTTGGCCCCGCCGTCGCCGTCGGCGGGGGGGAGCTCCCCTCCGCCGAGGAGCTCGACGCCATCCGCGGCGCCGAGGCCGAGGGCGAAAGCGCGGCCCGCTGGATCCACTGGTATGCGCTGAGCATCGCCCTCTTCGTCCTTGCGCCGCGGGCCGCGCTCGCCCTGCTCTGGAGGCTCCGCGCCGCCCGCCTCGCCCGCGACCTTCCCTATCGCGGGACTTCGCCCCGCTACTACGCCCGGCTTCTCGCGACCTCCTCGGGATCGGCCCGCCGCGTCGCTCTCGTCCCCTACGCCTTCGATCCCGACGAAGCCACCAAGGGCGCCCTCGTCCGTCGGCTCGAGGACGCCTTCGGCGCCGCCGTCGAGGCGGTCTGGCTGCCGCCCGTCGCCTTCGGGGAAGAGGAGGAAGCGGACCTCGCCCTCCCCGGCGACGGTTCCGAGGCCATCCCCGTGCTTTCCTTCGCCGCCACGCCGGAGCGCGAGACCCATCTCGCCCTCCACCGAACCCTGTCCGGCCTGGCGTCCGGCCCCGTCCGCTTCGTCCTCCTCGAGGCCGGCGCCTTCGACCGCAAGGTCCGGGGCCTCGCCGACGCCGCGGAGCGCCGCGCCGCCCGCGAGGAGGCCTGGCGCCGCCTCTTCGCCGACGAATCCGCCGCCCTCCTCGTCCATCCCGAAACGCCCGCGTGAATGCCATGTCCGACGCGTCCGACCACGAAATCGTGTTCAGCCTCATCTCCCACACCAACGTGGGCAAGACCGCCCTCGCCCGCACCCTGCTGCGCCGCGACGTCGGCGAAGTCGCGGACAGCGCCCACGTCACCGTCGTGCCGGAGTCCTGGCCCCTCATCGAGTCGGGCGACCGGCGCGCCCGGCTCTGGGACACGCCCGGCTTCGGGTCGAACCTGGCCAAGCTCGCCAAGCGCCTCCGCGCCAGCGACAACCCCGTCGGCTGGCTTCTTCACCAGGTCTGGGACCGCGCCGCCGACAAGTCCCTCTGGTGCAGCCAGGAGGCGATCCGCAACGTCCAGTCCGAGGCCGACCTCGTCCTCTACCTCGTCGACGCCTCGCAGACGCCGGAGGAGACCGGCTACATCGACCTCGAGATCGAGATCGTCGAATGGATCGGCAAGCCCGTCCTCGTCTTCCTCAACCAGACCGGCGAGCCCGATCCCGAACGCCTGCGGCAATGCGAGGCCGAATGGCGCGCCCGCCTCTCCCGGCATCCCGTCGTCAAGCGCGTCTCCACCCTCGACGCCTTCACCCGCTGCTGGGTCCAGGAGCACGGCATCTTCGCCCAGGCCGTCGAGGTGCTCTCCGGGGGCAAGCGGGAGACCGCCCGCCTCCTCGCCGAGGCCTGGGCCTCCCGCCAGCTCGACGTCTTCGACCAGTCCGTCCGGACCATGGCCGCCCTCGCCCGCGCCGCCCTCTCCGACACCGAACCGCTGCCGGAGCAGGGCCTCGTGGGACGGATGCGCCTGCTCCTGCAGAAGAACGAGCGCAACCGCGAGCTGGAGCGCATCCAGAAGGCCATGTACGACCGGCTCTCCGCGCGGACGACCGAGACGGTGAACCGGCTCATCGCCCTGCACGGGCTGTCCGGCGAGACCGCCGCGGGGCTGGCCGAGGATTCCGTGAAGAACCTCGAGGCGAAGGCCGACATCGACGAGTCGCTCGCCGCCGTGCTCGGCGGACTCGGGGCAGGGCTGCTCGGCGGGCTCGCCGCCGATCTCGCCGCCGGAGGCATGTCCCTCGGGGGCGGGGCCATCGTCGGGATGCTCCTCGGCGGCGGCACCACCTACGCCCTCGCCAAAGGCTACAACCTCGCCCAGACCGGTCGGAACCGGGTGCGCTGGAGCGAGGCCCACTTCCGCGAGCAGGTGAAGTCCATCCTGCTGCTCTATCTCGCCGTGGCCCACTTCGGCCGCGGCCGCGGCGCCTGGCGCGATCCGGTGAACAATCCGGTGCGCTGGCAGCAGCTCCTCGGCGCGGAGGTCGAGAAGCGCAAGACGGCCTGGGGGAAGCTCTGGAAGAAAGGCGCCGCCGCCCTCGACGAGCGCACCCTGGAGACCGAGCTCGCCAGGGAGCTGCGCGACGCCCTCGCCGCCGTGCTGGGCGAGCTGTATCCCGAAAGCCGCGCGATGCTCGGGCGAGGGGCGTGAGGGGGGAGGCGCCGCCGGATCGAAGCCGGGGGGCCCGGGTTTCTCATACGGATTAACGACCGTTTCCGGCACAACAAAGGAAGCTGCGGCGGCCTTGGCAGTGGCATGGGCTTCCAGCCCA
>CAYMMC010000154.1:0-7164 GCA_964391125.1 uncultured Akkermansia sp. | reverse complement strand
CAACAAGGACATCTCCCGCCGGGAGCTCCTCAGGCGCATCGCCAACCACTGGAACCTGAAGATGTCCTTCGCCACCGACGCCTCCGGCAATCCCAGCGCGGTGAAGGTGGAAGGATAGCGACCGTGCCGCCGGCGACGCGTTGGCCGTCGGCGGCGCGGTCGGCCACCAGCCGCTCACAGCTCGAGCGCCCAGCCCTCGCGGTAGTCGCGCTTGACGAGCTGGGCGGCCTCGGGGCTGTTCGGCGAGCTGAGCGTCTTGGAATCCCACTCGACCTTCTTGTTGAGGCGCACGGCGAGGTTGCCGAGCAGGACCATCTCGGTGAAGGGGCCGCTCTGGGAGAACTTCGACTGCGGCAGCTCCGGGTCGCCCGCCCGGATGGCGTCGTAGAACTCCTTGTGGGGATCCTCGTCGCGGGCCCGGGGGATGGAGGGCGCGGGATAGTCGAAGCCGTCCATGAGCTTGCCCGGCTTGACCACCCAGGTGTCCCTGCTGCGGTTGAACCAGATCTTGCCGCGGGTGCCGACCACGACGCTGCCGTAGCCCTTCCCCTCGGTGGTGTCGAGCCCTTCGGTGATCTCCACCGGCGGCACGTTGGGCTCGCGGATCTTGCCGCCGTCGACCTTGCTCTCGAGCGCCCACTTTTCGGGGTTGAAGACGGCGTCCTTGTAGCCGTCGTACCAGGTGTACTTGACGGACTTGCCGTCCTTGCCGGGGAACTCGTATTCGATGGTGGCCCAGGTCGGCGGGGAGAGCTCGCTCTGGGCGCCGCGTCCGTCGGCGCTGACGGCGGAGACGCTGGTGGGAGCGCCCAGCTCGGCGGCCCAGTAGCTCATGTCCATGATGTGGCAGGCCATGTCGCCGAGGGCGCCGGTGCCGAAGTCCCAGTAGCCGCGCCACTTGAAGGGGTGGATCTGCGGGCTGTAGTCGCGGTAGGGCGCCGGGCCGATCCAGAGATCCCAGTTGATGTGGGCGGGGGCGTCCTCCTTCTGCGGCCAGGCGGGGATGCCCTGCGGCCAGATGGGGCGGTTGGTCCAGGCATGGACCTCGACGACGTCGCCGATGAGGCCGGCGCGCACCAGCTCGACGACGCGGCGCATGTGGTTGTTGGCGTGGGCCTGGTTGCCCATCTGGGTGACGACGCCGCTCTTCTTCGCCTGCTCGGCGAGGATCCGGGCCTCCCAGATGCCATGGGTGAGGGGCTTCTGGCAGTAGACGGCGCACTTTTTCCTCATCGCCGCGACGGCGGCGTGGGCATGGACGTGGTCGGGGGTGGAAATGGTGACGGCGTCGATCTTGTCCCCCTCGGCCTCTAGCATCTCGCGCCAGTCGTCGTAGAATTTCGCGTCGGGATAGTCGGCGCGGGTCTTGGCCCAGCCTCCCTTGAGGTTCGGGTATTTCTCCACGTCGACGATGTCGCAGAGGTGGGTGATCTGGAATCCGGCCCCGGCGGAGTTCGAGATGTCGCTGGCGCCCTTGCCCGAGGTGCCGATGCCGGCGAGGGTGATGCGCTCGTTCGCGCCGAAGACGCGGCTGGGGACGACTTGGAAGTTGAGGGCGGCGGCGCTGGCGGCGAGTCCTCGGACGAAGTGGCGGCGGGTGGTCTGGTTTTCCATGGGGCGTTGCGGTTGCCGTCGCGCGGGAAGCGCACGACGAATGGGGGAAACGTAGCGACGCTTCGCCGACGCCGCAAGCACGCAAACAACGCCGCGCCCGACGCGAAACCACGTGGCCGGACGACCGTCAGGGAGCGCCGGGGCCTCTGTCGCCCGCGGCGCCCCTGCCGTCGGAATCCGCCTCGGGGGCCCCGGCCGTTCCGCCCTTCCCCCCCTTGGCCTTCCCCCCCTTGGCCTTCTCTCCGCCTCCCTTGCGCCTCTCCGGCGAGCCGCCGCCGAGACGCCTGGGAAGGTCCGCGATGGATGGATCGGCGCGAACCATCTCGTCGAGGGTGACCCGGCGGAGCTTGCGGTGCGCCTCGAGGCGCTTGCGGCGGAGCGCCTCGTCCTCCTCGCGAATCTTGGCGAGCTCGGCCCGCGCCGCCTTCACCGCCTCGGATTCCAACGCGGTCTCCTCCGCCTTCTGGAACTTCTCCCGCGCTTCGGGCGACAGGCTCTCGAGAAAGCCGGGGGGCTTGATCTGGTCGCCGAAGCCCTTGCCGCCGCCGACGCCGCGCCCTTTCGGCTTTTTCGAATCCGAAGCGTCGGTCTCCCGCCCCGGCCAGGGCCCTTCGGCGGCTTGGACCTTCTGGAGCAGGGCGACCAGCGAGGGGTCGATGCGCTCGACCGCGGCCTTGATGGCGGCTTGGTAGGCTTCGCCGGCCTGCTTCACCTCCTCGCGGGCGTTGATCACCGCCGGATCCGTCCAGGCCTCGCGCAGGGCCTCGCGCAGCTTGCTGCGCTGGTCCGGCTCGAGCTGCATCCACACCTCGGAGCGGGAGTCGGCTTTGGCTGCCTCGCGCTTCTTGGGCGAAGCGTCCTTCCCCGAGACCGCGGGGCCGGAAACGAAGAGCAGCGCGGCGAGGAGGCAAAGGCAGCGGCGAGGGCGGAAAGCGGAGCAGCAGTTCATCGGCGAGGGCGGACTTCTTAGCCGAAGCAACCCCCCGCTTCAAGAAAAGTTGCAAGGATCTCCGTTCGCAGCCACCCTACCGCCCGACAAGAACCGCCCGATTTCGGAACCGCCGCAGATCCCCCCGGCCCTGCCCGCAACGGCTCCGTCGCCCACCCGGTCGCGCACCACCATGCCCCCCCGCCTCCGTCGCTTCCCCTTTCTCTCCGCGGTCCTCCTCGGCGGCCTGGTCGCGCGGCTCTTCGTCGGAGGACTCAGCGGCTGGGGCGTCGCCGCCCTCGCCATCGCCGCCTTGTGGTTCGGCATCGAGATCGTGCGCTGGTTGATCCCGCCGGGAAGGCCTGCCGGCAAGGAGCCCCGCGCCGAAGCGGAGCCCGGCGCCGTCCCCTCCCTCGGCGGCGGCGCCGCCCTCGTCTCCCTCGTCTATTTTCTCGACGAACCGAGAAAGGCGGACGAGACGGCCATCCGCCACTGCGTCTCCAACGCCCTCGGCATCCGGATTCCGGCGGACGGGACCGACGCGGACAGCTTCGTCGTTCCCTTCGCCCCCCCCGACAGCCGCCCAGGCGAGGACCACATCCTGCACTACATGGTGCGCATCCCCCAAGGGCTCTTCGCCGTGCTCGTGTCGGCCCGTCCCTACATCGAGGATCCCAAGGAATTCGCCAAACGCTCGATCCGCGACAAACGGCTCCGCACCGCGGTGGAGCGGCACGTCGCCTGGATCTCGGTCGACTCGATGGACGAGGCGGCCGCCCCCGAAGCCTCAAGCCGCGCCTACCGGGTCATCGGGAAGATCCTCGCCTCCATGGCCGGCCCCGACTGCCTCGCGGTCTACTGCCCCGAGCTGCAGCGCTGCAACGAGTTCGACCCCGTCCTGCTCGAGACGCTCGCGGGGGAGAGTCCGCTGGACCTCTTCGACGAGCCGACCTTCGAGCCGGTCATCGAGCTTGCCGACCACCATCCCAAGATGGTCGAGGCGGTGCGCGAGGCGGTGGACCGCTGGCCCGAGTTCGTGGCCTCCTTCCGGTCCTGCGCGCCGGCGGACCGCGAGAAGCACATCGCCAAGGCCGAATTCCGCGAGAGCCGGAAGGCCGAGTTCATGTGGGTCGCGGTGAGCGAGATTGCGGAGGACAGCGTCACCGGCATGCTCCTGAACGATCCCCACGAGCTGCTGGAGGTCCATCGCGGGGCCATCGTGACCTTCTCGCTCGACCGGCTCAACGACTGGATCTACCCCGGTCGCGACGGATCCCACGTGGGCGGCTTCACCCTCGACGTGCTCGCCGAGGAGGAATAGCGCGGCCTCCGCGCCGAGGAATCCGACCGACCCATAAACCATTTGAATCCCCCCGCTTTTCTGCCATCCTCCCAAGGCCCTTCTTTCAAGGGGCCGCGACCTGCAATGGGCAGAGAACGGAACAAGGCGATCCTCGCTCTCGAGGACGGGACGGTCTTTCACGGCACCGCGTTCGGGGCCGCGACGACGCGCAGCGGCGAGGCATGCTTCAACACCTCGATGACGGGCTATCAGGAGATCCTCACCGATCCCTCCTACCGCGGCCAGATCGTGGCGATGACCTACCCGCTGATCGGCAACTACGGCGTCGGGGAGATCGACTCCGAAAGCGGGGCGATCCACGCGACCGGCTTCGTCGTCGAGGAGCTCTGCGACGTGCCGAGCAACTGGCGCAGCGAGGGGCCGCTCCACGACTACCTGGCCGCCGCCGGCGTGCCGGGCATCGAGGGGATCGACACCCGCGCCCTGACCAAGCGGCTCCGCGTCGCCGGGGCCATGCGCGCCACCCTCTGCACCGACGGCAGCCTCGACGCCGACGCGGCGCTGCGGGCGGCCGGCTCCGCGCCGGCGATGGAGGGATCGGACTTCGTGAAGGAAGTCACGGCCCCCCGGCCCTACCACTGGGATCCGGAGGGCGTCCTGAGCCGTCAATGGACCCTCCCCAACCCCTCCTCCGGCGAGCCGCTGGTCGAGTCGAACGGCCAAGTCTACCGCCCCCTGCCCGAAATCCGCCACCGCATCGTCGCCTACGACTTCGGCATCAAGCGCAACATCCTCCGCTGCCTGCGCCAGCAGGGCTTCGACGTCGAGGTGGTCAACGCCCGCACCCCCGCCGCCGAAGTGCTCGCGCGGGCCCCCGACGGCGTCTTCCTCTCCAACGGCCCCGGCGATCCCGCCGCCCTCGGCTACATCCATTCCGAGATCCGGCAGATCCTGGGGAAGAAGCCGGTCTTCGGCATTTGCCTCGGGCTCCAGGTCCTCGCCCACGCCTTCGGCGGGAGGACCTTCAAGCTGAAGTTCGGGCACCGCGGCGCCAACCATCCGGTGAAGGACCTCCGCAGCGGGAAGATCGCGATCACCGCCCAGAACCACGGCTTCGCCGTCGATGCGGACTCCCTGCCCCCCGAGGTCGAGGTCACCCATCTGAACCTGAACGACGGCACCGTCGAGGGGATGCGGCACCGCGACTATCCCGTCTTCTCCGTGCAATACCACCCCGAGGCGGCCCCCGGCCCCGGCGACGCCGCCTACTTCTTCGAAGAATTCGCCAATCTGATTGATCAAACGCGCTAGCCCGTGGTAAAACCGAACTTCCTATGGCCACCATCACCATCTACGTCCCGGATCAGGAACCCATCGAGCTCGCCCTCGACGCCCACGCGCAGCTCTCGATCGGACGCAACCCGGACAACGACCTCGTCCTCGACCACGCCTCTCTCTCCGGCTCCCACGCGGTGATCTACAATCTGGGCGGCGCCTTCCAGCTGCAGGACCAGGGATCCACCAACGGCACCTACGTGAACGGCGCCGCGATCTCCGAGGAGGTGCTCTCGCACGGCGCCCGCGTCCAGTTCGGCACCATCGAAGCGATCTTCCAGGACGAGTCCGCCGCCGAGGCGCCCGCCGGGGGCTCCTCCGACTTCGGCGCCTCCTCGGGCGGCAGCGGCTACGCGAGCGGCCACGCCGCCGAGATCGCCGAAAGCTCGAACCGCCCCGCCGACTTCAAGAACCTCTCCCCCATCGAGAAGGTGGTGAAGAAGAGCCTCCTCGGCAAAGTCGCGCTTCTCTTCGGGGCTCTGGCCATCCTCGCCGCCGTCGCCCTGGTGGTGCTCTCGAGCACGATGACGGCGGGCTGATCCGGCCCTCCCCCGCGCCGCTTTCCTCCTTCCCCCCGGCCGAAGAAGCACCGGATCCTCCCTGCGCTCCGGGTCTCGGCCTTGTTTCCGAACTCCCATTTTCCCATGTCCAACACCATCGTGATCGGCGCCCAGTGGGGCGACGAAGGCAAAGGCAAGATCGTCGACCTCCTCACCGAGCAGGCCGACGTCGTCGTGCGCCCCCAGGGCGGCAACAACGCCGGCCACACCGTCATCAGCGAGGGCAAGCAATACATCCTGCACCTCATCCCCTCCGGCATCCTGTGGCCCGGCAAGCTCTGCGTCATCGGCAACGGCGTGGTGATGGACCCCTGCGCCCTGCTCAAGGAGATCGACGGACTCCTCGGGAAAGACATCGCCGTCTCTCCGGAGAACCTCCGCATTTCCGACCGCGCCCACCTCGTGATGCCCTTCCACCGCGAGATGGACGCCTTCAAGGAGGCGAACCGCGTCGTCAAGATCGGCACGACGAAGCGCGGCATCGGCCCCACCTACGGAGACAAGGTCGACCGCATCGGCTTCCGCCTCCACGAGCTCGTCCGCGATCCGGCCGGCTTCGCGGAGCGCTTCCACACCCGCGTCGCCGAGTGCAACCGCCTCTTCGAGACCGTGGACCTGCCGCCCCTCGACGCCGAAGCCGCCGGACGCGAGCTCCTCGCCGCCGGCGAGCGCCTCGCCCCCTACTGCGCCGACACCGTCGAGATCCTCCACCGCGCCATGAAGGAGGGGCGCACCCTGCTCTTCGAGGGCGCCCAGGGCACCTA
Organism: uncultured Akkermansia sp.; assembly: GCA_964391125.1. Taxonomy (GTDB): domain Bacteria; phylum Verrucomicrobiota; class Verrucomicrobiia; order Verrucomicrobiales; family DEV007; genus Arctic95D-9. The sequence continues at coordinate 660 of CAYMMC010000154.1, read as the reverse complement.
CCTCGACATCGACCAGGGCACCTACCCCTACGTGACCTCCTCGAACACGACCTCGGGCGGGGCCTGCACCGGATCGGGCGTGCCGCCGCAGCGGATCGACCGCGTCGTCGGCGTGACCAAGGCCTACACCACCCGCGTCGGCGAGGGCCCCTTCCCCACTCAGAACGACGGGCTCGCCGACCGCTTCCACAAGATGGGCCGCGAATTCGGCGCCACCACCGGGCGCAAGCGCCGCTGCGGCTGGCTCGACCTCGTCCTGGTCCGCTACGCCGCCATGGTCAACGGCTTCGACGAGCTGGCCATCACCATCCTCGACGGTCTCGACGACTGCGACGAGATCCCCGTCTGCACCCACTACGAGCTCGACGGCAGGAAGCTTCGCCTCCCGCCCGCCTCGGCCAGGGACTTCGAGCGCGCCGTCCCCGTCTACGAGACCCTGCCCGGCTGGCGCTGCGACGTCAGCGGCATCGACCGCTACGAGGACCTGCCCGCGAACGCCCTCGCCTACCTCGCCTTCATCGAGAAGGAGACCGACACCCCCGTGACCATGGTCGGCGTGGGTCCGTCCCGCGACCAGACCATCCTCCGCTGACCGCCGCACCGCCATGACCGCGTTCGATCCGAAAAAAAAGATCCCGCGGCACATCGCGATCATCATGG
>CAYMMC010000153.1:0-7197 GCA_964391125.1 uncultured Akkermansia sp. | reverse complement strand
TCCTCTTCGGCCCTGCTTCTCTGCTGCTCTACTTCTTTGCTCCTCTACTTCTTCTCCATCACATGGCGCTGTTCATCATCTTCGGTCCCATGAGGAAGATGGGGAGGAAGGCGCCGATGAAGACCATGGTGATGAGGATGGCGGCGGCCATGAGGACGATGATGTTCACCACCTGGGCGAATTCGTTGACGATCTGGTCGACGTCCTCCTCGTACATGTTGGTCAGCAGCTTCAGCTGCAGGGCGAGGGAGGAGGATTTCTCCCCGATGGAGATGAGGTGGGCGATCTGGGGGTCGCAGGAGGTGAACTTCCGGATCGCCTCGGAGAAGGGCAGGCCGGTCTCGATGTAGCGTTTCCCGGCGTTGAGGAGCTCGTCGTGCATGGGGGTGCCCTTGAGCGACTCGGCGGAGATCTCGACGGACTTGAAGAGGTTGATGCCGTTGGAGTGCAGCATCTCCATGGTCCCGAGGAAGAGCAGTTGGCGCATCCCCATGACGAGCCTGCGGAGGAGGCGCCAGCGGGCCATCATGAAGAAGGTGACGGCGTTGCGGACCTTGGGGACGAAGAGGAAGGTCGCGACCGAGCCGACCAGGCCGCCGACGATCAGGCCCCAGATCTTCTGGGTGACGTGGCTCATCTTGAAGAGGATGCCGGAGAGGGTGTCGGGCTCCTGCCCGACGTCGCGGATGATCTTTTCGATCTCGGGGATGATCCTCAGCTGGGCGCCGATGAAGAGCATGATGAGGGCGAAGATGATGCAGCAGGGCATCACCGTGGCCTTGCGCATCTTGGACTTGAACTCGGACTCCTTCTTGAGTCGGTGCGCGATGGACTCGAAGGCCTGGTCGATCTGTCCGGCGTCGGTTCCGGCGCGCACGAGGGAGATGAACTTGTCGTCGAACTTGCCCGACTTGGCGAAGGCGGCGTAGGCGGGCTGGCCCGTGTCGATCTGGTCGCGGACGGTTTTGAGCGTCGCCCGCACGAAGGGGGAGGGGTGGCCGTTGGAGTAGTATTTCAGCGCGTCGGCGGTGTTGATGTTGGCGCGCAGCATCGAGGCCATCGCCCGGCAGAGCTTGATGAGCTCCTTGGGGGGGTATTTCGAGTTCCGCTCCGATTTGGAGAAGAGGGCCTTCTTCTCTCCGCCGGGGCCGGGTCCGTGATGCCCGGACATGGCGGCCTGCTTCTCCTTGATCCGCGCGGCGAGGGCGGCCTGCGCGGCGGAGGCAGGGGCGGATTCGGTGTCTTTCATGCGGAAGGGGGGGGAAGGGGAAGGAAAGGGGATCAGTCGGTGACGGACATGTCGATGGCCTTGCGGAGCGCGTCGAGGTCGGTGCGTCCTTCGCGGACCAGCTTGAGGCCGCTGGTGCGCAGGGACGGCAGGATGCCCTGCTCGCGGACCGCCAGCTCCAGCTCGTAGGGGCTGAGGGTGCCCTTGGAGAGGGCGTCGGACCATTCCGGGGTGATGGGGATGATCTCGAGGATGGCGGCGCGGCCGGTGTAGCCCCGGCCGCTGCATTCGGCGCAGCCCTCGACGCTGCGATGGAAGATGGGCGTCTCGCGCCATTCCTCGTCGAGGTTGTATTTGCGGACGTCGCGCTCGGTCAGGCCGGGCTTGCGGATTTTGCAGTAGGGGCAGAGCAGCTTGATGAGGCGCTGGGCGCAGGCGGCCTTGAGGGTCTGGGCGATCTTCCAGCGTTCGATCCCGATCTGTTCGAAGCGCTCGATGATCTGCGAGGCGCGCGGGGTGTGGATGGTGGTGAGGACCTTGTGCCCGGTGATGGCCGCCTCGATCGCCAGTTCGGCGGAGTCGTGGTCCCGCACTTCGCCCATGAGGATGATGTCGGGATCGGATCGCATGAAGGAGGCGATCATGGCCTTGAACTCCGAAGGGCGGATGTCGCAGTGGATGACGCCGGTGATCTCGTCCTCGACGGGGTTCTCCAGGGTGAGGATGTTGTCCTCGGGGCGGTTCAGCTCGCGCAGCATCGCGTTGAGCGTGGTCGACTTGCCGGATCCGGTGGGGCCGGACATGACGATGATGCCGGCGGGGATGGCCATGACGCGCTCCCGCTCGAAGAGGGTCGCGGCGTCGAAGGCGAGGGAGCCGACCCCGAGCTTGGCCTCGAAGTGGCTCTTGTCGAGGATCCGCATGGTGACGTGGTAGCCGCGGTAGGTGCGGTGCCGCTCGAAGCGCATGTCGATGGAGCGGCGCAGGTAGTTCACGGTGAAGCGGCCCGAGATGCCGGGGCGCTTGGCCCGCTCCTCCGGGGCCAGGCCCATGAGGTTGAGGAGGAAGGCGTCGACGCGGTCCTTCAGCTTCCAGGGGATCTCGTACTTCTCGCCCATGTCGCCGTCGATCCGGTAGCTGTAGTGGACGCGGTCCTTCTCGCACTTCACGTGGATGTCGGAGGCGCGGTTCTTGATGCCGTCGGAGACCATCTTGGCGACGAGCTGGGCGAGGGGCTCGTCGTGCTTCTCGGAGACGTTGAAGTCGTTGATCACGTCCGAGTCCTCGTCGACCTCGATGGCGTCGATCTCGGACTGGGAGGGGCCGGTGGTGCGGGCGATGCTCTCGATCACCTGGGTGATCTCGGCGGCGGGGGCGAGGACTTTGGTGACTTCCAGGTCGGGGTAGTGCTGGGAGACGCTGTCCTCGGCGGTGGGGTCCCAGGGGTTGGCGACGGCGATGTAGATCTGCCCGGCCTCCTTGCAGAGCGGGACGAACATGCCGCGGTTGAGCAGGTTCGGATCGCTCTGCTCCAGGAGGGGCCGGTCGACGAAGTCCTTGATCTTGAGAAAGAGGGGCAGCCCGGTGATCGAGCCGATGGCCGCGAGGATGCGGCCGTTGGTGCAAGTCCGGGGAATGTCCTCGCGCGAGCGCTCGCCGAGGACCGGGTCGTAGGCGATGAGCTGGTCCACCACCGCGTCGGTGATGGTCTCGTTGAGGGGGATGCCGATGTTGAGGTTCATGCGCCGAAGTGTCTGCCGTGCAGGTATTTCAGGGCGTTGAGGTCCGTCGTCGTCACGAAGTGGAAGGGCTTGCGCCCCGTCTCCTGCTGGATCTCGTTGGAGATGAGCCGGGCCGCCGCCGACGCGGTGAAGGGGTTCACGCTGGTGACGGTGAAGAAGTCCTTCTCGTTGACCTGGATGACGGGTGCGCCGAGGAGGCGGCAGATCTCGGAGATCGCGGGAAAGGCGTTGTAGAACTCGATGGGCGTGTCGGTGTGCTGGGCGAAGGAGAGGTGGACGATCTTCGTCTTCGAGTAGGAGACGAGCGCCTTGGTGAGGATCAGGACGGTGTCGCGCGCGTCGATCTCGGGCCGTTTCCACCCTTCGAGGCAGAGGTAGGCGAGCGCGTCCGCGAAGGGGCGCCCCTTCTCGACGGAGCCGAGGTACTTCAGATACTGCTGGGTGATGCGTCCGGTGTCCTCGGGGCTCAGCTTCCCGATCTTGTTGAGGGCCTGATAGGTGTATTCCCCGCAATGCGCCATCTGGCGGCGGAGCAGCTCCATCGCCGACGCGTTGGCCGCTTCCGTCCCGTTTTCCGGGCCGGCTGCCACCCGAGGGGCGTGGTGGGCGGCTTGGGGGGAGGTCGGAGAGACGGCGGACGCGTGGATGTCGGTGGCGGACGCGTGGCTCATGGGACCTGCTTCTTCTTGTTCCCGCCGAACATCTTGCCGAGGAGGCCTCCGTTCTTCCTGGACCCGACGGGGCGCACGGAGACCTCGGGGCGGTTGCTGGCGGAGGCGAACTGGGGTTCCTCGTCGTAGGTCTTGCCGTGGGTGGGAAGCGATTCGGGACGGTTGTAGGGGTGGTCGGGAAGGAGCAGGTGCGAGGGGGCGTCGGGCTCGTGGCGCCGGAACGCGTTGTTCATCGTGGCGCGGAAGTCCGGGCGGTAGTTGCTGCCGGGGTTGTTGGGGTCGGGGTAGTTGTGGTTCGAAGGCAGGATGTGGCTTTCGTGGATCTCGTGGCTCATGATGTCGTTGTCCTTGCCGATCTCGGGGCGGTAGAGCTTCGGCGTGACGATGAAGACGAGGCTGGTGTTCTTCTTCTCCTTGCTGCTCGACTTGAAGAGCAGGTTGACCGCGGGGATGTCCCCGAGGATGGGGACCTTGTTGGAGCTGTCGGTCTGGATCTCCTCGTAGAAGCCTCCGATGAGGAGGGAGTGCCCGTTGGGGACGCGGGCGGTGGTCGTCACGGTCGATTCGTTCACGCGAGGGTAGAGGTTGCCGGAGGGAGTCGTCACGTACTCGGTGACCTGGGCGGAGCGGGGGCGCAGGGCCATCCGGATGGTGTTGTCCGGCAGGATGGTGGGCGTGACGGAGACGGAGACGCCGACCTCGCGGGTGGTCGTGGGGTCGCCCGCCGCGTCCTCCTCGTCGATCTTGTAGCGGACCTCGTCGGTGATGTTCTGGCTGCCGTCGGTGATCGTCACCGTCGAGGTCACGATGGGAATGCGGTCGATGATGGAGATGAGGCCCTCCTCGTTGTCCTCGGCGATGAGGGTGGGGCTCGACTCCTGCTGCGCGAGACCGCCGGCGTTGAGCGCGCGCAGCACGGCGGTGATCTGCACGGGAGAGAGCACGAGGCTGCCGGAGCCGCCCTCGTCGCCGGGGACGCGGAACTCGCCGGCGGCCGAGGTCGATGCGGTGGTGAGGTTGTTCCCGTCGTTGTCCAAGGTGACGAAGGAGGCCGCCGTGGCGAGGTCGGGCAGGTTGAAGAGGGCGTTCAAGCTCGTCGCGGCGCTGATGGAGGTGCCGTTCTCGCCGAGCACGGACGACCAGTCCACCCCGATGCGGTTGCTGGAGTCGCTGGTGACGCGCAGGATGCGGGTCTCGATGGCGATCTGCTGCTTCGGCTGGTCGATCTGGGAGAGGAAGATGGAGAGGGCGTCGAGCTTGCGGGCATTGTCCATGACGATGAGCGTGTTCGTCTTGGATTCGTACTCGATGATTCCGGAGCCGGGCGTGAGGAAGGGCTGGAGGATCATCTTGATCTGGTCGATGTCCTTGGGGCGGAGATACTTGAGCTGGTAGCGGAAGGGCTCCGTCGGCAGCCGGGAAAGCTGCGGGGTGGTCAGGGCGTAGACGGTGTTGCCCTTCTGGTGGATGGTGATGCCGTACATCAGGGCCAGCTCCTCCATCTGCCGCACCGGGTCGTCGTTCATGAGCTGTCCGGTGACGACGTAGGTCGGCCCCTCGATCTCGGTGTTGTGGAAGTATTGGAAGTTGCCGAGCTGGGCGAGATGCTGGAAGACGTCGTTCAGCTTCGCGGACTTCAGCCAGAAGCCGTCGGGCGTCTCCTCGATGATGGAGGGTTGCTCCTCGGCGGCCGGTTCGGCGCCGGCGCCGCCCACCTTGTCGGAGGCTGCGGCCACGGCTTTCATGAAGGAGTTGGAGAGGCTTCCTCCGTCGCCCGACTGATACTCCTGGGAAGCCGGCGCAGGCGCATTTGGCGCCGGGGAGGATTCGATCGGCTCGGAGGGGGGATCCTCCAGCGGTTCGGAGACCTCCGCGACGGAGGGGGCGGCGGGAGCTGCGGCGAGGCTCGGGTCGGTCGGGGCGGAACCGGCGTCTTGGCCGGTCGCCGGATCCGGCGATTCCTCCCGAAGGCTCGGTGGCTCGGCCGTCGGAGCCGGGAGGGAGTATTCCAGCAAGCTGGACGTGTCCTCGAACTCCGCCAAGGCCGCTTCAGAGGAGGCCGTCCCGTCGTTGTAGGGCCGGCTTTCCCGCCCGATGAGCATCACGGCGACAAGGGAAAGAATGCCGGCTCCGGCCAAAGTGGCGAAGTCTTTGAATCTCATGGAATGGGAAGTGAAGAGGGACTCGGAAGAGTGATAATCTTAATAAATATCGTAAAATACGGCATTTCGCAAGGATTAACTAAAATAGGTGAAGTTTTTTTAGAAATTCTTCGAACGCTTAAAATTCAGCCTCTGGAGATCCGATGGGCTAAGCCGCTTGCGGGCTCCGGCAAAAAGGGGTTGCGGAACGGCTCGTTGCCAGCCGATGCTGAATCCGGCGGTCGTTGACCCCGCCGCCTTCCGAATCCCTTCCGAACTCCGTCGATCCGTCCGCCGTGTGGAAAACCGCCCTCAGCGTCTTCGTCTCGGTCGTGCTCCTCGCGACCTTTTCCTTCGCCGTATGGGTGGTGGCGTCGCACGACTACCGCTGGGAGGCCATCGCGCCCTATTGGAGGAATCTCCTGTCGGGCTGGCTCGCGACCCTGCTGATCTCGACGGGCGCGCTCGGACTCAGCGTCCTCGTCGGCGCGCTCCTGACGGCGGGGCAGCTCTCGGGCCATCGTCTGCCCGCCGTCCTCTGCAGGCTCTACGTCGAATTGATCCGCGGCACGCCGCTGCTGACCCAGATCCTCATCGGCTACTACCTGATCGCCGACGCGATCGGCTGGGACAGCCGTATCGGCGTGGGGCTCGTCGTGCTCTCGTGCTTTTCGGGGGCCTACCTCTCCGAGATCTTTCGGGGCGGAGTGGAGTCGGTTCCGGCCTCGCAATGGCTCTCGGCCCGGGCCATCGGGCTGACGGAGGGCCAGACCTACCGTTTCGTCGTGTGCCCGCAGGCGGTGCGGCGCGTCCTTCCCGCCTCGGCCGGGCAGTTCGCGAACCTGGTGAAGGACTCTTCGCTGCTCTTCGTCATCAGCGTGCATGAGTTCACGATGCAGGCGCGCGAGGCCAACGCGAACACCTACGCCACCTTCGAGGCCTACCTGCCCCTCGTCGTCGGCTATCTGCTGCTGACCTTCCCGATCTCGCTGCTGAGCCGCCGTCTGGAGCGCCGCTACCGCTATGAGCATTGACGCCGAAGGTCTGACAAAGCATTACGGCCCGGCCCGGGCGGTCGACGGGATCGACCTCGACCTCGGCGATTCGGTGAAGGTGCTCGCCCTCGTCGGGCCCTCCGGCGGGGGGAAGTCCACCTTGCTCCGCCTCCTCGGCGGGCTCGAGACCCCCGACGCGGGCTCCATCCGCGTCGACGGGCACGCCGTGCCGCGCGACGAGGAGGGGTTGCGGATCTGGCGGCGTGGGCTCGGCTTCCTCTTCCAGTCCTTCAATCTCTTTCCCCATCTCTCCGCCTTGGAGAACATCGTCCTTCCCCTCGTCCGGGCGCATGGATGGACGCGCGAGGCCGCCCTGCTCCGCGCGCGCGAGAGGGTGGAGCGCTTCGGCATGGCCGACCA
>CAYMMC010000152.1:0-7203 GCA_964391125.1 uncultured Akkermansia sp. | reverse complement strand
GCTTTCGTCCGCCGCCTCCATGAAGGCGTAGATCTCCAGCGTCTCCTGCGCGGAGACGGGCAGTTCGCCGCTCTTGAAGAAGCGTCCGATTTGGCGGCAGAGGGCCTCGTAGGAGGGTTCCTCGGCGAGATGGACGACCCCCTCGGTGCCGTAGGCGGTGAGCCCGTAGGGCGTCTTGCCTTGGAGCAGGCCGCGGTAGACTCCGATCCGTCCGTCGGACCAGAGGCCGGTGACGAGGTCGTGGACGGGGCTTTTCACCCGAGACACGGCTTCGCAGCCGGAACCCATCGCGGTGAAGAGGGCTTCGATCCCGTGAATGCCGTAGAAGAAGAGTTCGGGCAGGCCGGCCTGGTAGGAGAGCGGCCCCCAGCTCGTCGCGCCGGTCAGCCGACCGAGTTCCGGACACGAGGCGAGGGCGGCGGCTCCCTCGCCGAAACGCATCGACGAAGCCGAGAAACAAGGCGTGCCGCTGCGCTCGGCCAGTTCGTAGAGGGCGAGGCATTCCGCGAGGTTGCCGGCGACGGGCTTGTCGAGAAAGACGGGCTTGCCCGCCCCGAAGAGCGCCCGGGCCTGCCGCAGGTGGATGCAGCCGTCGACGCTGAGGATCATGAGCCGGTCGCTCCGTTCCAGGAGCGCCTCGACGGAGCCGACGATCTCGACGCCCAGTTCTCGCGTCTCCTCGGTGAATCCGGCGATGCGGTCGCGGCTCATGGGCGTGTCGCTGCCGTCGGGCAGCCCGGCGACGACTCGGAAGCCGGCCAAGTCTCCGCTGGCGGCGGGATCGTTGAAGAGCTTGGCGAAGGCGGGGACGTGGGAGGTGTCCATGCCGATCATGCCGATGCGGAGGGGGGAGGGGGATGTCATCGTGGGGGAGGAGGCCGTCCCATCCGGGAAAGATCGCTGCGACTGGCGGGGACCGCCTCACGCGGCGTCGCCGACCTCGATCATGGCTTTCAGGATGGTGTTCCAGGTGGCGGGGGTCTCCAGCAGCGAATTCGGGAACATGCAGCCATCCCAGCAGATGTGCGAGATGCCGCGGGCCTCGTGGTCCTTCAGCCAGTATTGGGAGCAGCGGACGATGTCGAGCTTGCCGTTGGGGTCGTCGGCGGGACAGTGCTTGCCGGTCTTGTCGTGGCTGCCGGCCCCGTGGACGGTGCCGTCGTTCTGGGCGACGTGGAAGTCGATGGTCCAGGGGCGGAGCTTGTCGGTCATCTCCTCGTAGGCGGCGTAGAACTCGTCCTCGCCGTAGCCTTCCTTGAGCAGGGCGTGCTCGGGGGCGTTGTAGCCGAGCAGATAGAGGTAGGTGTGGGCGAGGTCGGCCTGGAAACCGAGGGTCTCGGGCAGGCCGACCTCCTCGAGCAGGTCGAGCATGTCCTTCCAACTGTGCATTCCGGCCCAGCAGATCTCGCCTTCCGCGGCGAGGCGCTCGCCGTGGTCGGCGGCGATCTTGGCGGCCTCGCGGAAGGTCGCGGCGATGCGCGAGGTGCTCGCCTTGGGATCCTCGCGCCACTGGCTCACGCCGAACTCGGCCGAGTCGATGCGGATGACGCCGCGTCGGCGCACCCCGTGCTGGTTGAAGACGCCCGCGATGCGGCAGGCCACCTTCACGGCCTCGAGAAACTTGGCGCGGGCCGCGTCGTCGCCCATGGCCGAGTCGCCCACCGTGCCCGGCCAGACGGGCGCGACGAGCGAGCCCACTTCGAAGCCCCTGCCCGCGATGAGGTCGGCGATGCCGCGGAGTTCGTCGTCGCTGGCCGCCGGGTCGGTGTGGGGGTGGAAGAGGAAGTAGTCGATCCCGTCGAATTTCCGACCGTCCACCTCGGCCGCGGCGGTGAGGTCGAGCATGCGCTCCAAGGAGATGGGGGGCTCTTGCCCTTCGTCGTCGCCTTTTCCGACGAGACCGGGCCACATCGCGTTGTGAAGTTTCAGAGTGGGCATGATCGGGCTGGGTGGTTTGTGGAGAGGGGGAACGCCTCAGGCGGATGCAGGGGAGGGAGCGGCGTCAAAATTCAAGGATTCGGCGGGATCTTTCGGTCCTCACTCCTTCGCCCCGCCCTCCGGCGGAGCCGGCGCCTGGCGGATCTGCACTTGGTCCTCGGACCAGGAGAGCGCCGCGGCGAAGGCGGAGAGGTGGCTCCAGGGTTCGCCGTTTTGGGTGAAGATCCGCACCTGGCTGCGCCCGGCGGCGATGGCGGCGACCTGGCCCAGGTCGGTGAAGCGCAGGACGTTGAGCAGCTCCGGGCCTTCCATGTGGCTGGCGGGCGGCTCGTGAAGGTCGAGGCGGTGGATGTCCTTTTCGAAAAGGGAGGCGTAGAGCGCGTTGCCCGCCATGATCCCGGAGGCCTGCAGCCACAGCTCCGGCTCGGCGGCGCCCTCGATGCCGCGGATCGCCTGGACGCCGCGCCGGATGTCCCAGATCCGCATCCCGTCGAGGGTCTGGCCGAGCAGGGCGAAGCGGCGGCGGATGTGGGTGCGCTCCTTCTCGTCCGTGGTCCAGGCGGTGGGGCCGACGCCGCGGGGCGGCAGGTAGGCCATGCCCCAGCGGCGCTCCGAATGCATGCGCTTCTCCGCCTCGAGGGCCTCGGCGTCCGCTGCGGGGGCGTCGATGCCGGGGAAGGCGCCGGGGAAGAGCCGAGCGTAGAGGGTCAGGAGAGACTCCCAGCCCTCTTCGTCGAGGGTGTTGAGGACGATCAGGTCGAGGTCGGAGACGGGGACTCCGGCGGGGCTGGCGAAATACAGCGGCAGGCGCAGTCCGGTCTGGCTCTCGAAGCTCCATTTCGAGAAGGCCACGCCGTCCTTCTCCTCGCGGAAGTCCTCGGCGGCGAGGAGGTCGCCGGGGGTGGCGGGCCAGCCGCGGAAGACTCTCGACTGGAGCCGTCCGAGGACGAGGGCCTGCTCCGCCTCCCAGTCGGAGGCGCTTTCGGGCACGGCGGGCGTCTCGGGGGCGCGCTTGGTGAAGTAGTCGTCGATGAAGGTGTTTCGCTCGTTTTCGGGGATCTTCTCGAGGACTTTCAGCTCGGCGGGTTCGAAGGGCTTCGGCGCGGTGGTGTCGGCGATCTCGTCGCCGATGTCGATCCCTTTGAAGTGGCGCTCGAACCAGTGGAAGGCGGGCACCCGCAGCGGCTGGGTGTCCTTGTGGGGGCCTTCGTAGAAGGCGAGGCCGATGTGGTTGAGAGCCCCCATGGACTCGTAGACCTTGCGCGTCTTCTGGTAGACGTCGACGACCCCGTCCACGGGGAAGATGCGGTCCTTGTCGGTGTTCAGGATCATCAGCGGGCGGGGCGCGATCAGCGCCGTCACGAGCGGGAAATCCCAGCGGTAGGTGTTGACCATGAACATGCAGTCGCAATGTCCCTCGACGCAGCCGTCGACGACGTGGTTGTGCATCGAGGTGATCCCGGCCACCGGGGCGGCGACCTGGATGCGCTCGTCGAGGGCGGCGACCCAGAGGGTGTAGGCGCCGCCTCCGGAGCGGCCGGTGACGCCGAGCTTGGTCTTGTCCACCTCGGGCCGGGTCTCGAGGTAGTCGAGGGCGCGGATGCTGTTCCAGGCCTCGACCCCGGCGGAGGTGTAGCCGCGCGAGTTCCACCACCAGCGGCCGAGGTTGTGGGTCCCGTGGTGGATCCCCTCGATCTCGCCGAGCTGGAGGGTGTCGAGGACGAGGCAGGTGTAGCCGTTCTTGGCGAACCAGTTGCCGTGGTGCTGGTAGGTGGCCTTGTTCCCGTAGCTGACGTCGTCGATCTTCACCCGACCGTGTCCGCAGACGTAGAGGATGGTGGGCAGGGGGCCGTCCTGCTGGGCGGGGCGGTAGAAGTTCGCGGTGACGTAGAGGCCGGGGCGCGATTGGAAGACGACCTTCTCGACGACGACGCCGTCGCGCTCGATGGTGCCGGTGACCTGCGCCTTGAGGTCGGAGCGTGCGGGCAGGGGCTGGAGGCCGAGCATCTCGAAGAGCTGGCGGCGCAGGTTCGCCTGGGTGCTGGGCCAGTCCTCGACGTTCTCGAGGAAGGCGGCGTTCCCCACGGCGAGGCGCCGGGTCTCGCGGGCGAAGTAGTCGGTCAGCAGGCGGTCGCCTTCGGTCGGTTCGGTGGGGATCGTGGTGAAGTCCGTCGCGGCGAGGGGCAGGGCGCCGACGAGAAGGGAAAGGAGGCAGGCAAGGCGTGCGGTCATGCCCGGAGAGTAGTGGCAGAAGGTCGGGGCTCTCAAGCGAAAAGTCGGCGCGAAGAGGGGTGCGCGGCAAACTGCAGGAAATCGCTTTCCGGCCCCTTCCGCTCGTTCGGAGCCACGGGCCGGGGTCGGTGGGGCTTTGGCGCCGAGGACCACATTGGCGCGGACGTGGCGGCGGTGTTTTTCCGAGTCAGGCGTCGTTTCGGGGGACATGCCAGGGGAACTCCTCGCGAGGATAAGTCAAAAACCCACCCACGCTCGCGGTTCCGTGTCCGGCGGAGCCGTTCAGAACTCCATCCCCACCCTCACCCCGTATTCGCGCGGAATGCCGACGGCCCCCGTGCGGATCTCGGGATTCATGTTCGTGTAGTATTCCTTGTCGGCGAGGTTGCTGCCGTAGAGGGCGACGGACCACTTGTCCTTGCGGTAGCCGACGGCGCTGTTGAGGAGGACGTAGGCTCCCTGCCGGAACTCGTCGCGGTTGAAGTCGTCGAACGTCGCGTTGCCGAGGGCGACCATCTCGACGCGGGCGAAGAAACCGTTCTCGAGGTGGTAGTCCAGCGCCGCGACGGCGTCGAATTCGGGCACGAAGGGCGCCGTCGCCCCGCTGAGATCCCGTCCCGTGACGGGATCGACGTAGTCGGTGAGGCGGGCGTGGGTCCAGCCGATCGCCCCGAGGAAGTCGGGCGTCGGGGTGATCTCGACGGTCGTCTCGAACTCCGCTCCGTAGATCTCCGCCTCCTCGGCGTTGAAGACGGTGAAGTCGGTCGGGGTGAAGCTGCGCTCGACCTGGTAGTCGTCGACCCGGCTGTAGAAGGCGACGAGATTCGTCTTCACCCGTCCGCCGAGATGGTCCGAGCGGAGGCCGAGCTCGCTCGTCCACGCGGTCTCCTCGTCGAAGGGGACGAAGGCGGGATTGTCGGCGTAGGCGCTGAAGCCGCCGGGCTTGAAGGCGTAGGCGGTGTTCGCGTAGAGGACCGAGCTCTCCGTCGCCTTCCAGTCGACGCCGAAGGTGGGCGTGACGTGGACCCACTCGTCCTCCATCGCGATGCGCGGCTGCGCCGCGTCGAGCGGAGTCGTGATCGTGCGCACATCGACCGGCGGGGCGGGAAAGGGAGGAAAGCCGGGCACCGGATCGATGGTGCTGGTGGTGGTGGCGACGGTGGTGGCCTCGCCGGTCTGCGACTTGTCGCGGACGAGGGAGCGCTTGATCCAGTCGAGGCGAGCCCCGGCACGGAAGGTGAGATCCTCGATGGCGCGGTTCTCCAGGCCGCCGTAGATCGCGAAGGAGTCCTCGTCGATGGTGTGCGTCGTGAGCTGCTGGAGCGAAGCGAGCGTGTCGAGCTGGGTGACGGAGCGGATCGTCAGGGGAATGGAGAATCCGGGGAAGATCTCCTGGTTCATCTTCGTCACCGTGTTCCTCGTGCCGGAGTCCGGCACGCTGAGTCCCCGCAGCCCGACCCCTTCGATGCGGCTGACAGAGCCGTAGATCCCCGCGTTCCAGCCCCAGTCGGCGTCGGGGTCGTTGTCGGAGAAGCGGAACTCCTGGCTCCACAGCTCCTGCGTCTGGCTCAGGGTCGTGAAGCCGAAGGGCAGCGGGGTGAAGTCGAGGTCGATGGTGTAGGGATCCAGATCGAAGCCGCGGTGCGAGGTGACGCTGAGGAACTTGAAGCGGTCGTTCTCGTGCGCGATGCGGATGGCCTGGTGGTTCGACTCGCGGCGCTGCTCGCCGACGACGTCGGAGGCGACGGTGTAGAAGCCCGTGGTCCGGTCGAGCGAGGTGAGGCGCGGCGCTCCGTCGTTCTGCTCGGAGTAGCCCGCGATCACGCCCACCTCCCAGCCGGGGGCCACGTCGAGGAAGACGGCGCCGCCGAAATGGAAGCTCTCCTGATGGTCCACCTTCTCGCCGGTGAGGGGATTCGTCAGGTAGCCTTCGTGCGTGTCGTAGCCGCCGCCGAAGCGGAAGGAAGCCGACTCCCCGAGCGGGCTCATCACCCACGCGTCCACGCCATGGCGCTCGAAGGAGCCATACTGGTAGCCGAGGCTTCCCTCGAGCGTGTCCCCGGGACGGCGCGTCGTCACGTTGATCAGGCCACCGTAGACGTTGCGGCCGACGAGCGTGGGTTGCGGCCCGCGCAGCACCTCGACGCCGTGGATCGGACCGAGGTCCTGCGCGTAGGTGAAGGTCTCGCCAAAGGGCACGTCGTCCACGTAGACCGTGGTCGAGGGCGCGCCGAAGAAGATCGTGTTCGTCAGCCCGCGCACCGAGTAGACGTCGCCGAAGGAGCGCGAGCCGGAATCGGTCGCCGACTGGTTCACGGCGTAGCGGACGACGTCCTGCGGCTCGCGGACGCCGAGGATCTCGAGGCCGGAGGGCGGGAGAAAGGTCGAGTTCGCGCTCTCCGCCGCCGCTTCCGGGAGCAGGTCGTCGAGCACGAGCGGCGCCTCCTGCGCCGCGGCGGGGGCGGGCCGACGGTGCTGCACCGGCGGACGGTAGGCGCGGACGGCGGAGGGCGCGGTTCCGGAGACTTCGGTCGCGGGCAGCTCGCCTTCGGGCTGCTGTCCGCGGAGCGACGCGACGGAGGCGAACGAGAGCAGGGCGGCGAGGGCGAGGCGGTGGGCGGATTTCATGCGGGCGGATATTTGCATAAATGCGCAACAAAGCAAAAACACAAGGAACTTTTCCCAGCAAGCGGGCCCGCTACCTCCCATGAACGCGCCAGCCCGCGTATTCCTCAAGGAACGGGGCGCCCCCGGCTCCGAACGGGCGGCTCCGCACGTTTTCCTTTTTCATCCCCTCGGCTCCCTTCCCGCCGAAGGCCCGGGGTCGGAGGGGGTTCGGGGGGAGGTAGGGGGCGCTTGGGGCCATTAAGTGCAAGAATCGCCGGAATCAGACTCGCAAGTCAACGATTTTCCGGAGGATTTCGCAGACCTGCGGGAAAAACACCCAAAAATCTTGCTCTCTGGGCACGGGTGGCCGCTCCCGCTTGGTTCCGGCTTCGAAACCAAGCGGGTAACTGAGTTGTGGCGAGCCAG
>CAYMMC010000151.1:0-7273 GCA_964391125.1 uncultured Akkermansia sp. | reverse complement strand
AGGGATTGAGGGATTGAGGGATTGAGGGGATCAGGGAGTCGGGTTTCAATTCGACCGGGAAGCGGCACGACGCGGGAGGCCCCCCGTCGCCCCAACGCCCCAACGCTTCCCGCTTGCCATCTGCCGAATTTCCGTCTATGATCCCGCCCGGTCCAAAAGGGGGCATTAGCTCAGTTGGTAGAGCGTCTCGTTCGCAATGAGAAGGTCAGCGGTTCGATTCCGCTATGCTCCACGTCCTTTGCCGCCTACGGGCGGGGAAAGGAGATGCCGCAGCCTCGCCCGGGTGAATCGCTGCAGGAGCAGGCAGGGCAGGTTCGACAGCAGAGCGTAGGCGATCATCGCGCCCGCCGCGCCCGGCCAGGGATTCCAGATCAGCGTCGACAGAATCGCCGGAATCTGCGCCCAGTGCGCGGCCTCGCCGCGGCAGGTCTCGGCCACGAAGGCGCGGAGGTAGGCGGGATCCCTGCCGTCCAGCCGCGCCTTGGCGAAGCCGTCGAACCAGGGGGCCGCGTCGGGCAGGTGGCGCTTCCAGGCGCGGATGCGGAAGAGGGTCTGGTAGACCGCCCCACCCTGTTCCCAGGGACGCTCGCGGAAGAGCCACGAATCGGGATCGAAGCGGTCGCGGTCCCGCTTCGTGAACCACCACGAGATCCCAAAGTGGATCGCGGGAATGGCGACGACGTTGAGCACCACGATCCAGAGGGGAGGGAGTTCAAGCCACATCGCGTCCTTTCCAGCGCACCTTGCCCCCGGCCTTCTTCCGGCGCAAGGCCCGGAAGAAGACGGCCTGGTAGAAGATCAGCGACACGGGGAAGAGCAGGGCGTTGAGCCATCCGAAGGTGCCGGCGCGGCGGAAGACGTGGCGGCATTGGACCACGCCGAGGAGGTAGAGCCCCCCGATGGCGAGACGCTGGGGGAAGTCGGCGGAGGGGAGGAAGGCGAGGGCGATGGCGGCCATGATCAGGCCCGAGAGCCAGGAGGAGATGCCGACCATGGTCCCGCGGGGGGTGTTGCCCGCCCCGGAGACGAAGCCCTTGCTCCAGCCCGCGACGAGGTCGCGGTAGCCGCCGGGGAACATCCGCATCGTCAGGACGCCTGGCCCGAGGTAGCAGCGGCAGGGGATGCCCGCCTCGCGGAAATGCCGGGCGAGGTGGAAGTTCTCCAGCACCTGCCCCCTGACCCGCCGATGGCCGTCCACGGCGGCGTAGCTGGCCTTCGAGAGGAGCATGGCCTGGCCGAACAGGCCGACTTCCTCCGCCTCGGGGCCCTTGGCGGTGAAGGCGTTCATCCCCAGGATCATGATCGAGTTGAAGAAGGCGGAGAGCTCCTCGTCGGGCCGCCCGATGCGGTGATGGGGACAGACCGAATGGACCGCGCCCGGCTCGGAGGCGGCGAGGTCGGCGAGGCGGCGCAGACCGTCCCGCCCGACGACGAGGTCGGCGTCGAGGAAGAGAAGCCAGTCGCCCGTGGCCGCGTCGGCGCCCTGCTGGCAGGCCCAGGGCTTGCCGTACCAGCCGTCCGGCAGCTCCGCTCCGGGAATCGCGGCGGCCCCGTGGGCGCGCGCCACTTCGGCGGTTCGGTCGCTGGAATGGTCGTCGACGACGAGGATCTCGTGGGCCGGGAGGGAGGAGTCGCGCAGCGAGGGGAGCAGCCGGGCGAGGTTGTCCTCCTCGTCCCGGGCGGGAACGACGACGGAGATCCGGATCTCGGGCGTCGGGGCTCCGGGGACGGCTTCGGGCACTTCCCGGAAGCGGAGAAAGACGCCCCACCCGCCCAGCCAGAAGAGGAAGGCGAGGCCCAGGAAGGTCCAGAGGAGGGCGTCCATGCGCTGGTTGGGCGACCGCCCGGCGCGGGGCGGCGCCGCCGCGCGGATTCAGGAGGATGGTGGATCGCCCCGCCCGATCACTTCGAGGCCGCCTTCTTGGCAGGGGCCTTCTTGGTCGCGGCCTTTTTTGCGGGGGCCTTCTTCGTGGTCTCGCGCGGGGGAAAGTCCCAGGCGAGCATGCGCTTGCCCTTGGTGTTGCAGACGAGGGCGGCGGAGAAGGGGCGGCCCTTCTTGCTGACCCATTTGTCGATGACGTCGGTGCGCCCTTCGGTGAAATATTTGAGGGCCTGTTCGCGCGGAATCGGGTACTTGCACATCTCCTTGGAGAGACGCGCCTTGCAGCCGTCGCCGGAGACGCGGCGGTCGCAGATGTAGCTGCCGGGGGTCTCGTAGATGTCGCCCTTTTCGCAGAGCGGGCATTTGCAGAGCTTGTTCTCCGGGCGGATGGCCTCGGCCTCGGCCTCCTCCTCGGCTGTCTTCTCGAAGACGAAGGCGGCCTTGAGGCCGGTCTTCTTGTCCTCCTGCAGCTGGATGGCGGCGTCGAAGGGCGTGCGGAAGCGGTTCACGAAGCCGGTGAGGGGGCCGACGAGCTTCTTGGTGAGGAGGGTCCTGGCCTCCTCTTCGGAGAAGGGCCTGCTGGCGACGACCTTGGCGAGGGTGAACTTGCAGTCGGGCTGCTTGCATTTGTAGCGCCCGTCGTCCTGGCCCAGCGTGGGCGCTCCGCAGACGGGGCAGGGGACGGGGAACTCGGGCCATTCGCGCTCGACGGCGTCGCGGGCGTAGTCCCGGGCGGTCTCGACCACGGTGCCGGTGAGCTTGCGGATCTCGCGCATGAAGGTCTCGCGGTCTAGCTCGCCCTGCTCCATCTGCTTCAGCTTGTACTCCCACTCCCCGGTCATCTCGGGCGAGGTGAGGATGCCGATCTTCATGGCGTGGAGCTGCTCGACCAGGCGCATTCCGCGGGTGGTGACGTAGAGGTCGCGACCGTCTCGGGTGAGGTATTTGTCGAGGATGAGGCCCTCGATGATGGCGGCGCGGGTCGCGGGGGTGCCGAGGCCGCGCTCGGACATGGCGTCGCGCAGGTCCTCGTCGTCGACGCGCTTGCCCGCCGTCTCCATCGCGGAAAGGAGGGTGCTTTCGTTGTAGCGGGCCGGGGGGCGGGTGGCCTTGTCGAGTATCTCGACCCGCTTCAGGGCGGCGGATTCGCCGGGCTGGACCGGCACGATCTGGCGTTCGGCGCGTTTGGATTCGTCCTCCTCCTCTTCGCCGGTCTCGGCGGGGGGCGGGGAGGGCTCGGCGGTCTTTCCGTAGACGGCGAGCCAGCCCGGCACGACGAGGACTTTGCCTTCGGACTTGAACTGGTCCTCGCCGACGATGGAGAGGCGGGTGGTGGTCTCGAACTCGGCCTGGGGATAGAAGGCGGCGACGAAGCGGCGGGCGACCATGTCGTAGAGCTTCTGCTCGGCTTCGTCGAGGCTCGCGGGGATCTGTCCGGTGGGGATGATGGCGAAGTGGTCGCTGACCTTGGCGCCGTTGAAGATGCGGCGGTTGCCTCCGTGGACGAGGCGGTCCTGGAGGGCCTTGGCGGCGTGTCCGGGCAGGTCGGAGACGCTGCGCCCGGAGGCCGCGGCGATCTTCTCCAGGGTGGCGACGGAGGTGGCGACGTAGTCGTCGGGCAGGTAGCGCGAGTCGGTCCGCGGGTAGGTGAGGGCCTTGTGCTTCTCGTAGAGGGCCTGGGCGAGCTGCAGGGTGCGGCGGGCGGAGAAGCCGAAACGTCCGTTCGCCTCGCGCTGGAGGCTGGTCAGGTCGTAGAGCTGGGGGGCGATCTGCTTGACCGGCTTCTTCTTCTCCTCGACCGAGGCGGTCTGGCCCTCGCAGCGCTTCGCGATGGCCTCGGCGAGGGCGCGGTCCCAGAGGCGCTCGGCCCGGGCGTGGGGCTTGTCCTCGCGCTTCTTGAAGGCGGGGTCGAACCAGCGGCCCATGTAGACGCCGGCGGCGACGGCGAAGCTGCCGACGACTTCGAAGTAGTCCTCGCTGACGAAGTCGGCGATCTCCTGCTCGCGCTCGGCGAGGAGGGCGAGGGTCGGCGTCTGGACGCGGCCCACGGGGGTCTTGTTGAAGCCGCCGAACTTGCTGTTGAAGGCGGTCATGGCCCGGGTCGAGTTGATTCCGACGAGCCAGTCGGATTCGGAGCGGCAGTAGGCGGCGTCGGCGAGCGGGCGCATCTCCTCGTCGCTGCGGAGCCCGGCGAAGGCCTCGCGGATGGCGCCGTCGGTCATGGACTGCATCCAGAGGCGGCGGACGGGCTTGTTCACCCCGCAGAACTGGACGATGTAGCGGAAGATCAGCTCGCCCTCGCGCCCGGCGTCGCAGGCGTTGATGAGTTCGGTCACGTCCTTGCGCTTCATCAGCCGCTTCAGCACGGCGAGGCGCGACTTGCCGCCCTTCTGCTCGCTCGGCTCGAGGGCGAACTCCTCGGGGAGGACGGGCAGGGACTCGAAGTTCCACGGCAGGTTCTTGCCGTCGGCGGTGGTGGGCAGGGCCTGCTGGACGAGGTGCCCCACGGCCGAGGAGATCACGTAGCGCTCGTTCTCGTAGTAGTCCTCGTGTTTTTCGAAGCGCCCGATGGAGGGGACCTTGCCGAGGACGCGGGCGAGGTCGTTGGCGACGCTGGGCTTTTCGGCGATGATGAGGGACTTCGACATGGGGAAGTGGCGGGAAGAGACATGGAGTGCCCCGTTTTCCGCGAAAGGTCAACCCGCTTTCGAGAAGGTTTTTCCCGGCAGTTGGCGGACGAGGCGCTTCATTTCGAGCTGGAGCAGCGCCGCGGAGACGAGTCCGGGCGGCGTGGAGACGGCTTCGGAAAGGGCGTCGATGGCGGCGTCGCCGAGGTCGAGCGCGGCGAGGAGGCGGCGCTCCAGCTCGCCGAGCTCGACCTGCCGGGCGGGAGCGGGGGAGGGGGCATCGACGGGCCGGGCGGGAGGGTCCGCCTCCGCGAAGTCGAGGGGCAGGACGTCGAGCTCCAGGCCGAGCTCGTCGATGACGTCCTCGGTCGAGCAGACCAGCTTGGCGCCTTGCTGGATGAGGCGGTGGCAGCCCTCGGAGGTGGGCCGGTCGATGGGGCCGGGCACGGCGAAGACGGCGCGCCCTTGCTCCAGGGCGCTGTTCGCGGTGATGAGCGCGCCGCTCCAGGCCGGGGCCTCGACCACGAGGAGGCCGCGCGAGAGGCCCGAGACGATGCGGTTGCGCAGGGGGAAGGACTGCTTGTCCGGCACGTAGAGGACGGGAAACTCGGAGATCACCGCCCCGCTCTCCGCGATGCGGTCGGCGAGGGCCTGGTTCTCCGGCGGATAGACGTTCCCGATGCCCGATCCGAGGACGGCGAGGGTGCGTCCCCCCGCCGCCAGGGCGGCCTCGTGCGCGGCGGTGTCGATGCCCCGGGCGAGGCCGCTGACGACGGTGAAGCCGGCCCGGGCGAGCTGGAAGCCGAGCCGCTTGGCCTGGTCGCGGCCGTAGTGGGTGGCGCGGCGCGATCCCACGATCCCGACGGAGGCGGCGTCCGCGGCGGTGACGCGGCCCTTCACGTAGAGCAGGAAGGGGGGATCGTGGATGTGCCGGAGCGATTCGGGATAGCCGGCATCGCCCCAGGTGAGCAGGTCGATGCCGTGCGCGGCGATGCGCCGGCGCTCTTCGTCGAGGTCGACGTGCCGCTCCCAGCCGGAAAGCAGGGCCGCCATCTCCTCCCCGATGCCGGGCACGCCGCGGAGCTCGCGCGGCGCCGCCGAGAGGATGGCCTGGGGCGAGCCGAAGCGCTCCAGCAGCCGCCGCACCCGGATCGGCCCGACCTTCGGAAGAAGGTTCAGCGCGAGGTAGGCGTCGGTGGCGGAGAGCATCCGTTCTGGATACACTGGGACATTTGAACAGTCAAACCCGGATTTTTGGATCTTCCTCCGGGGCTGGCTGTCGGAAGGAGGCCGACCGGAACGGGATGGCCGTGAAGTTGCGTTCGACAGGACGCTCCCACGCGATCCTCGCGAATGCGATGGGTCTCCAGATTTCGCTCGCTTGCTGCGATGCAGGGAGAAGCCCTTGAGCCAAATGCGTTGACGGGGAGCGAGAAATTGCGGACGATCCAGTCCGTTGAGGGTCGGACATTCCGAATTTCAATGTGGACAGCCTGATTTCTTCAAATACTCAAAAGAACAATTGATTGCGCAGAAGCCAACATTCGTGGACTTTTTCGCCGGGAGCGGACTCGTGACCGAAGGGGTTCGCCATGCCTGCAAGCCCGTGTGGTCGAACGACATCTGCCCTAAGAAAGCCGCCGTCTATCTGGCTAACCATGGCAGCAGCCACTTCCACCTGGGGACGATCGAGCAGGTTCGCGGATGGGACATCCCGACTGGTCGCATCGTGTGGGCCAGTTTCCCCTGCCAGGACCTCTCCTTGGCGGGGAAGATGGGAGGGCTTGGGGCCTCTCGAAGCGGTCTCTTCTGGGAATGGCTCCGCGTGCTGGACGAAATGCGGACCAAGCCCTCGGTGATCGCCCTTGAAAACGTCGTCGGTCTCCTTGCCTCCAATGGGGGCGAGGATTTTCGGCTTCTCCACCGTGCGCTTCGGGAACGGTCCTACAAGGTCGGTCCCATGTTGCTCGACGCCCGCCATTGGGTGCCTCAGTCCCGCCCACGAGTCTTCATTGTCGCGGCCTTGGATGAGATCGACACGCTCGGTCTTGAGGATAGTGGCCCTAACTGGCTCCATCCCGAACCGGTTCGCAGAGCCGTCTCCGGTTTAGAGGACATCGTGCATTGGTCGATGCCCCTCCCCAAAAAGCGATCGAAAGGTCTCGGCGACCTGGTCGATTGGGAGGCGCCGGTATTGGATCCTCCTCGGACCGAAGCGCTTCTCTCCCTTGTCGCGCCGAAGCATCGCAGCTTGCTCGACAAGCTCCCCAGCAGCTGTCGCGCCGTCTTTCCAGGATATCGACGGACTCGAAATGGCAGGCAGGTTCTCGAGCTTCGCTTCGACGACCTCTCGGGTTGCCTGCGAACTGCGGAGGGTGGGAGCAGCAGGCAGTTCCTGCTCCTGCACGATGCGGGACGTTGGAAAGCGCGGCTCATCACCGCGCGCGAGGCCGCCTTGCTCATGGGGGCTCCGAAAGACTACAAGCTTTCCGAATCCTATAACGAGTCCTACAACGCAATGGGCGACGCGGTCGTCGTACCCGTGGTGAAGCATCTGGTCGACCATCTCTTTGTTCCAATCATCCATGCCGCCGACGCCGCCGGAAAATCTTTCGAGTCGCCTGTTCCAGTTCGCCTCATCGCATAAATTCCTTGGCAACAAGGGGCCGCTCTGCGTGGCCTTGGTGATGACCCGGAACGCGATCAAAAGCGGACTTCCCCTGGACCCATCCAAATTCGTGACGGCAGCTAAAGGCCAAGTTCT
>CAYMMC010000150.1:0-7276 GCA_964391125.1 uncultured Akkermansia sp. | reverse complement strand
CGACGTAGGGCCGGCGGTAGCGGCCGCCTTCCGGGCGGTTCAGAGTGAAGTTGACGAACAGGCCGGTCTTGGCGGACTCCGTGTCCGGAGCGGACGCCAGTTGGTAGCCTGTCCCGCCCGCCTGGCCGGGCCAGCCCTTCGAGGCAAGCTGCCGTCCGTCCGTCAGGACGACGAGGCATTCGACGGAATCGAGCGAATCGACCAGCGCGGCCCCTTCGGTCGGCGAGAGGACGCAGAGCGAGGTCGCCAGGGCGTCGGCATCGACTGCGGTCGGGGCAATGACGGTGGCGCTGGCGACTCCTCCGGCCGGGGCGCCCGTGCGGGGATCGACGATGTGGGACCGTCTTTGGCCGTCGGCTTCGACGAAGCGCCGGTAGTTCCCGCTGGTCGCGATCGCCACGGGCCGGGAGGCGACGATGGCGCCGATGGGCCGCGCCGCCTCCGAGGCGTCGAAGGGATTCGTGATCGCGACCGGCAGCGGGCGGGAGCCGAACTTCCTCATGTCTCCGCCGATGTTGACGGAGAAGCTTTCGATGCCGGGGTGGAGGCTGCGGATCCGCTCGCCGACGCGGTCGATGATGTATCCCTTCGCCAGGGCGTCGAGGCTGATCGGCAAGTCGTCGTTCCGCCGGACTTCCGACCGTTCCCCCGACGCCGAGAGCGTGTAGGGCGTGGAGGCGGCCAGGGAGCGACCCGCCGGCCGGTCCTCCCGCGCCAGCGCCGCCGCCCGGACGTCGAAGGCGCCGTTGGTTTGGCGTCTCCAGTGCTCGGCCCGTTCGAGGACCTTGGCGAGGTCGTCGGACACGGTCCGCCGTGCCTCGGCGGGTTCGGACTGCCAGCGCATCAGTTCGCTGCCGGCGTCGTGCCGGCTCAGGATCTTCGCGAGGCGGTCGATCTCCGCCAAGGCGGCCTGTTCCGCGGCGGCGGCTTCGTCCGGGGCCGCGCTGATCCGCAGCTCCAGCGAGGTGCCGAGGACGTGCTCGTGCCGGAAGACATGCTCGCCCGGCGTTTCGTCGGCGCGGAGGCCGTTCGCGATCAACGCGAGCGCCAGTCCGCCCATCAGGGTTCGAAAGTTCATCATTGGGATTGGTGTTGGTTGGAAACGGGGGGGCTGCTTCTGAAAGCAGGGTTGGGAGGACAAGGGATTTGGGCAGGGGCGCCTCGGCGAGGCGCCCCTGCCGGATGCACGGGAATCCGACGGTATCGGGCGGTCGTCCGCGCCGTCAGTCCCTGGCTGCCGCTTCTTTGGACCGCTCCCTCTTCTCGAGGGCGGCCTTCGCCTCGCGGTAGGTCAGGACGCCGTCGCCGTTGGCGTCGCCCTCCTCCAGCAAGGAGGCCAGGCGCGAGCCGAGCTCCTCCGCCGTCAGCTTGCCGTCCTTGTCGGCGTCCCGCCGCATCAGCGTCTTGGCGCTCTCGGTGGAGTCGCCCCCTTCTCCGCGACGGCGGCGCTGGGAGAAGCTTTCGCGCTCGAAGGTTCCGGGGCTCGCGGTCGACTCCGGAACGGCCAGCACGAAGTTGGCCTTGCCGTCGGTTTCCGGATCGACGCCGTAGAACAGCAGCCTCCCGCCGAATGCGACCATGTTCATCGAGGGCGGGATGTTGTCCAGCTTCTCGGCGAGAGTGGTCCATTCGTCCTTCGCCGGATCGTAGACCTCCAGCGAGGGGGCGGGGGTGAAATGATCGTCGGCTTTCGTGAAGCCGCCGAAGAGGTAGAGCTTGCCGTTGGCCTCGGCCAGGCTCGGGAAGATCCGGGGAACCTTGGGCGCGGCCGCCTGCCTCCACGAGCGATCCTCGAAGTGGAACACATCGACGGATTCCGCCGGGTCGGAGCCTTTGACCAGTCCGCCGACCAGGTAGTATTCATCCTTCAGCGTGGCGCCGCCGAAGGAGCGGCGCGGCGTCGGGACGTCCACCTTGGGCAAGGCGGCGACTTCGCTTTCGTCGCCCCACCAATGCAGCACCGAAGTCGTCAGCCCGCGGCCGTCCTCGCCTGCTCCGGCGCCTCCGAAGAACCACAGCGCGTCGTCGTGCGTCGCGGCGCGGAACATGGAGCGCGGCTCGGGAAGGGAAACCGGCGAGGAAGTCCACTTTTTCGCTTCGGGATCGAAGGTCAGGATGTCCTGGATCGCCCCGAACTGGTCGCCCTTCATGCCCAGGCCGCCGGCGAGGATGATTTTGCTGTGCTCGCTGGTCTGGGAGTAGGCCACGCCGCCACCGCTTTGCAGGGTGCGGGGAACATCGGGCAGCTTCTCGAAGGTTCTGTTCGCGATGTCGAAGGCGAAGGCCTCGTTCAGGAACATCTCCTCGGTGAAATCGTGAGGCGAACGGCTGGCGTTGCCGCCGAAGGCGTAGAGCTTCGATCCGTGCGGCACGAGGACCTGGCTCTGCTTCGCCCGGCCGTCGAACTGGACCGACCAGCGGACGGTCTTGAAGGCCTGCGGCTTGGCGCTCACGTCGATCGACTCCACGATCGCCATGCGGCCGCCGATCGACGAGGTGCCGCCCAGCGCGACGAGGCGCGTTTCCGAGGCGGGCAGCAGGCGCAGGAACATGCGCGGGTAGATCAGGCTGTCGGCGATCTCCCAGTCCTTCGCGTCGCCGCTCAGGCGGTAGAGCACGCCCGAGCCGCCCGTGACGTAGAGCTTCCCGCCGGTGGCGAAGGAGCTGGTGGCGAATCCGGCGCTTCTGCTGTCGGGCTTCAGCTCGGGACCTTCGGACCAGCTCCCGTCGGCCGGATCGAAGACGGAGACCTTTCGGGTGACGCCTTCCTTCCCGATGCCGCCGATCATGTAGATCTTGCCATCATGGGCGGCGAGGGAGATCGCGCGGGACACGTAGCCGGGTCCGTCCAAGGACTGCCATCCCGCCTCGGGCTTGTCGAGGTCGAAGCGCAGGATGTTCTCGTACCAATGCGCGTCGCGGGACGATGCCCCCTGGAGGTTCCAGCCGCCGGCGACGTAGATCGAGCGGTCGAGCACGGCCGCGTCGAGCGAGGATCTCGGTTCGGGCAGCGGGGCCAGGTCCGTCCATTCGTTCTTCTCGATGTCGTAGCGGGCGAAGTGCGTCGTCGACTTGAAGTTCGTTTCCTCGTCGCCCCGGTTCAGGAAGGTGAGGCCGCCGATCCGGTACAGATGGGTGCCGTCCGTGACCAGGGCGGTGCTTTGCGCCGGATCGTGCTTCGCCAGCTCCTCCCATTCCGCGTCGGAATCGTCGAACTTGATGCGGCGGAAGTGATCCGCCAGGGCATCGGCTCCGAAGGCCTCGGCCGCGCCGTCGTGCCCGCTGAAGACGTAGAGGTGCTCGCCGACGATCGCGGCGCCGAAGCTGGTGAGCGGCTCGCGCAGGGGCGAATGCAGCTTGCTGTTGGTCTTGGTGCCGGCGGTCGCTTCCGCCAGCTTGTGGTTGGAGAAGGCGATCCGGCGCGTCGCCCGCTTTCCGTCGGGGCCCAGCTCGACTGTCAGGGTCTCCTTCGGCAGGTGGAACGCGCCGACCTTCTTCCAGGAGAAGGTGTTGCTGCGCGTCGACTGGAGGTCGCCCGTCTTCGGATCGCGGTAGGTGACGGAAGACACCTTCGGCAGGTAGCGGCCGTCGTCGGTTTTCTGGGTGTCGAGCGTCGAGACTTCGAACCATGCGGAGTCGGTCTTGCGATGGACCTCGCGGATCACGCCGTCCTGGATGCGGAGCGCGCCGCCCCCGTCGTTGTCGAGCACGAGGCGGCCGGCGATGTGCTGCGCGTCCTCCTCGGGGAAGGAGACGTTGTAGTCGCCCGCCTCGCTCGGCTTGCGATGGGAGATCACGGAGCGGAGCTGCGCGGCCACCCAGGGCTGCTGGGCGGCTTCGTCGATCTTCAGTTCGTATTCGAAGTCGCCGGCCACCACGATCTTGCCCGTATGGGTTTCGGTGTCGACGGAGATCGCGATGTCGGCGGTGAAGCCGGGGAAGTCGTCCCACACCGCCCGCGAGCCGTGGGCCGCCAGGCGCAGGGCCTTCGCGCTGGGCGCCGCCTCGGAGGTGTTCTCCGATGTCGCTTCCGCCTTGGCCTTGCCGTCGTCGGCGGAGCCTTCGGGATCGGCAAAGGTCGCCGTCAGATAGCGCGAGACGGCCTCGTAGGGCTTGCCGTCGATTTCGCCTTTCTCGCCATTCTCGGTCCGGCCGACCACGATGCCGTTCAGGCCCGCCTCGACTTGCTCGTCGGTGAAGGAGACCCTGCCCTCCCCGTCGGTCGTCGCGGCGCCTCCATCGTCGCCCCTCTCGTTGTAGAGCCGCACTTTGGCGTCGGCCAGCGGCTTTCCTTTCAGGAGCACGTAGACGTCGACGCCGCTTTCGGTGTCGACGAGCTGGGCGCTCAGCTCCGGCGCGGGCTCGTTCCGGTAGGCCTCGCGGCTTTTCGGGAGGGGGCCCATGAGATGGAGCGTGTAGTAGTCGAGCCGGGAATCCTTGCGGACTCCGTAGGTGACCTGCGATCGGAGGGCCGTTCCGGCTCCGACGGCTTCGCTGGAGCGCCGCCCCGAGAACTGGTCCGATTCGACGGCCTCCATCTCGATCTCCCGGGCCTCGGCGTCCCCGGCGAGCAGCTGGATCTTGGCCTTGGCGACCGACGGCGGCATGCCGTAGGTCCGTTCGCCGGGATCTTCGCCGAAGAAGTGGAGCACCCTGCCGTCGGGGTCGATGGCCAGCCAGGGGAAGTGGGCATGGGCCGACGCCGCCGTCAGCAGGAGCGCCAGAAGCGCGATTGTCTTGGTCAGATGTGGTTTCATGGTCATGTCATTTTGCTGTTGGTTGGTTGTTTTTTGCGGGTTGATGGAATTCGAAGAAGCGCTTCAGCGCCTCGCGGTCGGGAGAGTGGAGGGCGGCCTCCTTCTGGGTGATGAGGAGTCGCTTGACCAGATCCGCGAGGGACTTGTTCATCGTCGTCATGCCTTCGTCGGAGCCGGTCTCGATGGCGGAGAGCATCTGCCTCTCCTTGCCGTCGCGGATCATGGCCCGGATCGCCTTGGTCGAGACCATGACCTCCGCGCAGAGCGAGCGGCCCTCGCGGTTGGTCCAGGGGACGAGCTGCTGGGTGATCACCACCTTGAGGTTGGTGGCGAGGCGCTCGCGGATCTGTCCCTGCTCCATGCTGTCGAAGGCGCTGATGATGCGCGAGATGGTGTCCACCGCGCCGGAGGTGTGCAGGGTGGCGAAGGTGAGGTGTCCGGTCTCGGAAAGGGTCAGGGCGGCGTCCATGCTGACGCGGTCCCGCATCTCCCCCAGCAGCACGATGTCGGGATCCTCCCGCAGCACGCTGCGCAGGGCGTCGTGGAAGCTGGCGGTGTCCACGCCGACCTCGCGCTGGGAGACCATGCACTCCCTCGACTCGTGGACGTACTCGATGGGATCCTCGATGGTGAAGATGTGCTCCCGCCGATGCCGGTTGATGTGGTTGAGGAGGCTGGCCAAAGTGGTGGTCTTCCCCGATCCGGTCGCTCCGGTGACGAGGACGAGGCCCTGCTTCAGCTCGCAGATGCGCCGGCAGATGTCCATGTCGAGGCCGAGGGACTCGAGGGGGAAGAACTCCGAGGGCAGCAGGCGGACGGCCCAGGCGATCCGCCCGCGCTTGAAGTAGACGTTGATGCGGATGCGGTATCCGCCGAGCACCGTCCTGGCGCCGTCGTATTCGCGGCGGTCGAGGAAGGTCGCGTAGTTTTCCCGGCCGATGAGCCGGATGGTCAAGTCCGCGAAGGGCAGGTTCGCCACCGAGGCCGGGGACTCCGCCATTTCGAGGAAGCCGTTGACCCTGAGATAGACCGCCCCGCCGTCCGACCAATGCAGGTCGCTCGCTCCCGATTCCAAGAGGAGGCGGAAGACGTCGTCCAGCAGATCTGTGCTCGGGATGGCCTGCATGGTCAGAGGAACTCCGGGATTTGGCCGCAAAAAGGCACGGAAGGCGCAAATCGAATCCATGTGGGCCCCATGCTTTTGTGCTTCTTATGCCTTTTCGTGGCCATCCTTTCCATAGGTCGAAGTGGTGCCAGTGTCCTGTCCGTCTAGTTTGTTTAATAAGTCGGATGGACTGATTTCAATTTGCGCTGGGAGTTGGAAGGGATAAAAGGGCTCTGTCAAGAATGGCAGGGGATCAAGCGAATGTCCGGGGCGATCGGAGCCGGGGCGGACGAAGTCCTGTAGCCGAGGCCAGTGGCCTCGGTCGAGCGTCGGAAGGACGTCCGGTCCGCGCCCGATGGGCGCGGCTACAGGCGCTGGCGCGTTCTTCGGTCCATCCCTTGTTTAGTCGATAACATGCCTTCATCCCGTACCGTTCGGCTCTGAACTATGTAAATTAAATGTCGGACAGGACACTAGAGTAGGGACTTCTCGATGTCGCCCACGATGTCCCGGCATTGCTGCGCGTTCTCCTCGTCTTCGTTGGCGCCGAAGACCCCGGCCGCCATCGAGAAGGCCTCGCGGGCGCCCTCGAGCTCGTCGAGCGCGAGCATGGACTTGCCGAGGTTGAACAGGGCCGGAGCACGGTAGAAGGCCTGGCTCTTCGGCTCGACCTCGAGGCCTCGGGCCAGCCAGTCCCGCGCCGGCTCGTAGTTTTTATTGTGGAGATGGAGCTCCCCGGCGAGGACGCGCTTTCTCGCCTCGAGCTGCGTCTTCGGCAGCACCGGCAGCGGCTCGAGCGCACCCAGGGCGGCCGCGGTGTTGCCGGAATCCTGCAATGCCATGGCGAGGCCGATGACGGCCTGGTCCCGCTCCTCCTGGTAGCCGGCGCGGTCGCGGATGGCGGCGAAGTGCTTGATCGCCTCCATGTTGTATCCGGATTCGAGGAGGGCCTTGCCGGTTTCGAATTCCCTGTCCAGGGAACCCCCGTCGGCGGCGACGCCGACGGGGGTTCCGCCGGATCCGGGCAGGGTTCGGCATCCGCCGCCCGCGATCAGGCAGAGGGCCAGGCCGAGGTGGAAGTATCTGTTCATTTCCGTTTCTTCTCCCCGGGCGTGAGGTCGTAGGGGCTGCTTTTCACTTCGAGCCGCTCCTGGAGGGCCTGGGCGCGGGTGTTGCGGTTCTCCCTGGAGACGGGATTGCCGGGGGCGAACTCCAGGGATCCGTCGGTGACCGCCGAATGGGAGGAGGTCCGGTTGAGATGGCTCTGGCTGAGCCGCTCCGCGTTGGCGGGGGTGAGCATGACGAAGGGGCGGATGAGCACGATCAGCTCCGACTCGGTCTCCGTGGTCGCCTTCTTCTCGAAGAGCAGCGGACCCACCACGGGCACCTTCGACAGCCCCGGCACGCTGGAGAC
>CAYMMC010000149.1:0-7304 GCA_964391125.1 uncultured Akkermansia sp. | reverse complement strand
GCTTCTCCCTCAGGATCTCCGGCTTGCCGTGCTCGACGAAGCGGTCGGGCCAGCCGATGCGTTCGACGGGGCAGGCGATTCCCGCGTCGTTGAGATGCTCGATCACGGCGGCGCCGAAGCCGTTCATGAGGACGTGGTCCTCGAAGGTGAGGAGCAGGCCGCACTGCCGCGCGAACTTCTCGATGCAGGCGGTGTCGAGGGGCTTGATCCAGCGCGGGTTGACGAGGGCGACGGAGTAGCCCATGGCGACGAGGCGGTCGCGGACCTGCTCGGCCATTTCGAAGAGGTTGCCGAGGCCGAAGAGGGCGATGTCGGTTCCGTCGGCGGCGACCTCGGCCTTGCCGATCTCCAGAATCCTCGGTTCGGCCTTGGGCTTCGCGCCGGTCCCGGCGCCGCGCGGATAGCGGATCGCGGAGGGGCCGTCGTCGTGATGGGCCATGGTCCAGAGCATGTCGACGAACTCGTCCTCGTCCTTCGGCTGCATGAAGACCCAGTTGGGAATGTGGCGGAGGTAGCCGATGTCGAAGAGCCCGTGGTGGGTGGGGCCGTCGTCCCCGCTGAGCCCGGCCCGGTCCATGCAGAGGCGCACCGGCAGGTTCTGGATGCCGATGTCGTGGACGGCCATGTCGTAGGCGCGCTGGAAGAAGGTGGAGTAGATCGTGAGGAAAGGCTTCAGCCCCTGCACCGCTTGGCCGCAGGCGAAGAGGGCGGCGTGCTCCTCGGCGATGCCGACGTCGTAGTAGCGTTCCGGCACGACCTTCTGGAACTCGACGAGTCCGGTTCCGTTCGGCATCGCGGCGGTCACGGCGACGATCTTGTCGTCCTGCCGGGCGAACTTGCCGAGCTGGGCGCCGTAGATCTGGGAGTAGGTCGGATCCCCGCCGCTCGGCGTCTCGCCGGTCTCGGTCTTGTCGGGGCCGAGGCCGTGGAACTGCATCGGATTGGCCTTGGCCGGCTCGTAGCCGCGGCCTTTCTCGGTGATGACGTGCAGGATGACGGGCTCGTCCTGGTCCTTGAGGAATTCGAAGGTCCGGGCGAGCAGCTCGATGTCGTGCCCGTCGATGGGCCCGTAGTAGCGCAGGCCGAACTTCTCGAAGAGCACGTTGGGGAAGATCAGGTTCTTCGCCCCGCTCTCGACCCGCGAGGCGATGCCGCGGATCGACTTGCCGGCGGGCCGCTCGACGAACTCGGCCGCCTTGTCGTGGATGTGCGAATAGGTCGAGCTGGTCTGGAGGGCGTGGAAATACTTCGCGATGGCCCCGACGTTGCGGTCGATGGACCATTCGTTGTCGTTGAGCACGAGGATGAAGCGCTTCGTGGACTCGGCGATGTTGTTGAGCGCCTCGAAGGTGGGGCCGCAGGTGAAGGCGGCGTCTCCGGCGACGGCGACGACGTGGTCCTCCTTCCCGAGGAGGTCGCGGGCCGCCGCCATGCCGAGGGCGGCGGAGACGGCGGTGCCGGCGTGGCCCGCCCCGTAGCAGTCGTGCTCGCTCTCGCTGCGGAGGAGGAAGCCGTTGAGCCCCTCGTAGGTGCGGATCGTGTGGATCTGGTCCCAGCGGCCCGTCAGCATCTTGTGGACGTAGCCCTGGTGGCTGACGTCGAAGACGAACTTGTCCCTGGGCGTGTCGAAGACCCGGTGCAGGGCGATGGTCAGCTCGACCACGCCGAGATTCGGCCCGAGGTGGCCGCCGGTGCTGGCGAGGGACCGGATCAGGGTGCGGCGGATGTGCTCCGCGAGCTTGGGCAGCTCCTCGACCGGCAGCTTCTTCAGCTCCTCGGGGGAATCGACCTTGGGCAGGCGGTCCGAGGAAAGGTCGGGAAATTCAAAACAGTTCTCCATCTTGCTGGGGGGCGCCGGGTTCGGCGTCGGGGGCTTCGGCGTCGTCGCCGAAGACCTCCAATACGGCCTCGCCGTTGCGCTTTTTTCTCAGAATTTCAATGCGGCCCCGGGCCTCGTCCAGGCGCTGCTCGCAGAGGTGGTAGAGCGCGGTCCCCTCCTCGTATTTGCGGAGGAGCTCCTCCAGGGGGACCTCGTCCGACTCCATTTCCTCCACGAGCCTCTCGAGGCGGGCCAGAGCCTCCTCGAAGGAGGGCGTCTCCGCAGCGGGGGGCGAGGCTTTCTTGTCGTTTTTGGCGGCTCTGGGCATGGAAGGGAGGTCGGGGCCGGGCGGGGGGCGCACGGCTTTTACTCCTTCCCTTGGAACGGACTCAGTTCAAGCCTTTTTGACGGGGCGCCCTACTCGGCCAGGATCTCCTCGACGACTCGCCCGTCGGTCTCGGGAAACTCGAGACCCATCAGCCTCGCGAGGGTCGGGGCGACGTCGAGGTTGCGGATCCGGTCGAGGACGATCCCTTTCCCGATCCCCGCGCCGCTGGCGACGAAGATGCCGTCGAGTTCCGGATCGCCGCTGGGATAGCCGTGGGTGCCGGCGTAGTTCACCGCGGGCACGACGACGGACTTCTCGTGCATCTCCCTCCGGAAGGCGTAGCCGTCCGCCGCGAAGAGGACGAGGTCGCCCATGCCCGCGTTCTCCGAGGGCCGGGGCATTCCCAGGGAGGGCCCCTCCTCGCCGTCGACCACTTTCGCGATTCCCTCGGTGGCGGCGAAGATCTCCCTCAGCCGGGGGAGCAGCTCGTCGCGCCGCGCCGGGTCCGTCACGTAGGCGAAGGCCATGCCGCCCTGGGGCATGACGTAGGCGTCGCAGGAGGAGACGGTGGGCCCGAGGCCGCGGATCAGGCCTGCCTCCCGCAGGGCCACGTTCGGACGCACGAACTTCGTCACTTTCTTGAAGCCGTGGTCCGTCGTCACCACGACGGTCGTCTTCTCGCGGAGCCCGGTGCGGTCGATGGCGGCGAGGAGGTCGCCGAGGAGCCGGTCGGCGTATTCCAGCGCGGTGAAGCCGGGACCGCTGCGAGGACCGTGGATGTGGTGGGTGTAGTCCGTGTTGAGGGTGTGGTAGAGGAGCAGATTGGGGCGGTGGGATTCGAAGAGATGGCAGGCCGCCCGCGTCCACATGGCGTCGAGAAAGGCGACGCCCTTGCGCTTGGGCCCCATCTGCATCCAGCCGATTTCCTCCTCGGTGGCGAGGCCGGCGGCGATCATCTCCTTCACCACCGGGCTGTCGAGCTTGGGCAGCTCGGCGAAGCTCCAGTCGATCGTCTCCGCGTCGGTCACCGCGACCCAGTCGGACTCGGCCGTGGTCAGGCCGGCGGCGTGGGCGAGATCGTAGAGGGTCGGCGCGGAGACGAGGCGGTCCTTGTGGGCCCACTGCTCGATCGTCGGCGGCTTGCCGTCGCCTTGGCGGAGGAGGAGGCCGTTGAAGAGCACGCCGTGCTTCCTCGGCTCGACCCCGGTGACGAGGGTGGTGTGGTTGATCCAGGTGATCGATGGATTGCTGACGCTCATCGCCTTGGCGGAGGCGCCCTCGGCGGCCAGCCTGCGGAGGTGCGGCACCTGCAGGGTCGGATCGTTCCAGAGGTAGGCGGGAAAGCCGTCGATGCTGACGAGGACGACATGCCGGTCCTTCGCCGGGGCGGCCTGGGGAGGGGCGGGCAGGAGCAAGACGAGCAGGCCGAGCAGCAGCGGAGAAAGTCGGTTCATGGCTGAACAGCATGACAGCATTTTTCCTCAGGCGGGAGGACTTGATCGCGCCGCTGCGGACCGCCTCGAAAAAATCCGCTTGGCAATCGGCGGGTCCGGGGTAGAGTTGATCTGTTCAAACGTTCAGTCATGTTTAGCGATCAGAGCGACTCGGATGCGGACGACGCGGCACCGGACCCCTCGGGGTGGCGGACGGTCTCCGTCGATTGCGGCGAGGGGGCCATTCTCGCGCCTTCGGGGAGCCTCTCGGAGGAGGAAGCCTTCGCCGGGCCGGAGCCCGTTCTGCCGCAGCGCGCCTACGAACGCGAACTGGTCGAGGGCGTGTGGGAGTTCGCCGAGGCCGTGCCGGGGACCGATCCCGCGCTGTGGCGGCGGGACGAGTTCGGCGACTGGATTTACCGCTTCGACTACGGACGGCGCGGATCCGCCTTCGGTTGGGAGATCTTCGATCCCGGCGCGGGACGGCATTCCCAAGGCATCTATGCGATGCGTCCGATGCAGTGGGAGAGCTACATCCGCCAATACGAGGCCTTCGCGTGAGCGGAGTTCCCGGGGCGGTGGAGCCCGCCGCCGGCAGCTTGCCCCCTGGAGCCGCGAATCCCGCTTGCTGGGGGGCATCTTTTCGTTCGAGGCCGCGCCGCGTTCTGGCTATCCTGCGGCACATCGACTGCGACCATGAAACGCTCCCTTCTCGTCCTCCTGCTGCTGATCGCCGCTCTCGCACCCGGTCTGACCGGATGCGGAACCCTCTCGACCGACCCCGCTCCGGGAGGGATCTCGGCGGCGGAGACGGGGATGAACGCCCAGTCGATCCAGGACTGGCAGGACCGGACCATCCGCCGCTTGGCCTACTGACATTCCGAATTTCTGGATTTTCCTATCGTTTCTAGACTTTCCGGGATTCCTAAGCGAAGCTCCACGGAGTCTTCGCCATGTCGCCGCAGCTCTTGTTCGACGTCTTTCTTCCGGCCGTGGCCTTCGTCATCGGGGCCTGCATCGGCTCGTTCCTGAACGTCGTCATCTACCGCCTGCCGAACGGCTTGAGCGTGAACGAGCCGCGGCGCTCCTTCTGCCCGAGCTGCAAGCGGCAGATCCCGGTCTGGCTGAATCTGCCGCTCCTGACCTGGCCGATGCTGCGGGGCCGCTGCCGCTGGTGCCGCTCGCCCATCGCCTTCCGCTATTTTCTGGTGGAGCTGCTCACCGCGATCTGCTTCCTCGCGCTCTTCCGGCACGGTCTCGACCGCTACGGACCCGGCGGCGTGGTGGCGCTGTGGGTGGTCGCGGCGCTTCTGATCGCGGCGACCTTCATCGACTTCGACCATTTCATCATTCCCGACTCGATCACGATCGGAGGCGCCGTCGCGGGGCTGGTCGCGAGTTTCGCGGTGCCGGCGCTGCACGGGGAGACGGTGTGGTGGAAGGGCGGCGTGATGGGGGGGCTGGGCGCGGCGGTGGGCTTCGGCGTGCTCTGGCTCGTCGTCCTGATGGGCAAGATGATGTTCGGAAAGATCCACCATCGCTTCGACGAGCCGACCGACTTCGAGATCTCGCAGCCGGGGGGGGAGGAGGCGCCCATCGTCATCCGTCTCGGCGAGCACCGCTACGAATGGGGGGACGTCTTCTTCCGCAAGTGGGACCGGCTCGAGCTGGAGGTCGAGGAGCTCTATTTCGACGACGAGAGGCAGGAGTTCCGGAGCTTCCGCGTCCTCGGCGACGCCCTCGAGCTCGACGGGGAGAGGGTCGAGCTGGAAACGGTGAAGAAGGTCGGCGGCAAGATTCTCTCCGCGGTGGTGCCGCGCGAGGCCATGGGCTTCGGCGACGTGAAGTTCATGGCCATGATCGGCGCGTTCCTCGGCTGGCAGGCGGCGGTGTTCGCCATCTTCGCCGCCTCCATCGTCGGCGCGGTGGTGGGGCTGCTGCAAAAGGGCGTCTTCCGCGAGCAATGGTCGCGACCGCTGCCCTTCGGCCCCTATCTCGCGCTGGGCGCCTTCCTCTGGATCTTCACGGGACCGGCCCTCTGGCTCTGGTATCTGGGGCTGCTGCGAGGGGCGATGGGGCGGGGGTGAGCGCTCGACGGGGCCGGAAGGCGGAAGGGCGGGCGCCGCGGAGCCGGATTTTCCCGCCTTGCCAGAAGGGGCGGCGGGGTGCAAGTAGCGGGGCATGAGCTCTCCTTCCCCCTGGCCGAAATCCGTCTTCGCCCGCAACCTCACCGAGGAGTCGGGCACGACCGAACTGATGGACGACCTCGGCGAGGCGCTCGCGCTCGGTCGGGGCCGGATCCGCATGATGGGCGGCGGCAATCCCGCGCACATTCCCGCGATGGCGGCGATCTGGCGCGAGCGGATGCGCGAGCTGCTGGAGGAGCCTGCGGACGAGTTCGACCGCGTCCTTGCGGACTACGATCCGCCGGCGGGGAGCCCCGCCTTCCGCGCCGCCGTGGCGGACTTCCTCAACCGGGAATACGGATGGGGTCTGAGTCCGAGGAACATCGCGGTCACGAACGGCGGCCAGACCGCCTTTTTCTTCCTGCTGAACCGCTTCGCCGGAGCGATGGCGGACGGGAGCCGGAAGCGCATCCTCCTGCCGCTGGTGCCGGAATACATCGGCTACGGCGACCAGGGCGTCTCCGCCGAGCCGCTGTTCGACGCCCGCCGGCCCCGGATCGAGCGGCGCGGGGAGCGGAGCTTCAAGTATCACGTCGATTTCGGGAAGCTCGACCTGGACGACGGCCACGGAGCCATCGCGGTGTCGCGACCGACGAACCCCAGCAGCAACGTGCTCACCGACGCCGAGATGGAGCGGCTCCGGACTCTCGCGGCGCGGCGGGGCGTGCCCTTGATCGTCGACAACGCCTACGGCCTGCCATTCCCCGGAGTGATCTTCACCGAGGCGACGCCGGTATGGGACGAGAACCTGATCCTGACGATGAGCCTCAGCAAGCTGGGCCTGCCCGGCACCCGCACCGGGATCGTGGTGGCGCGGGAGGAGATCGTCGAGGAGATCCGCTCGATGACGGCCATCGTCGGACTGGCCAACAACAACCTGGGGCAGGCCCTGGCGCGCCCGATGATCGAGACCGGGCGCATCCGCCGGCTCGCCGAGGAGGTCGTGCGGCCCTACTATCGGGAGCGCGCCCGCCAGGCCCTCGCCTTGGCGCACGAGCATCTGCCGCCGGACCTGCCCTGGCGCGTCCACGAGAGCGAAGGGGCCTTCTTCCTGTGGTTCTGGTTCGAGGGCCTGCCGGTGCCTTGCCGGGAGCTCTACCGGCGGCTGAAGGAGTCCGGCCTCCTCGTCGTGCCGGGGCGGGCCTTCTTCTACGGTCTCGACACCGAGGGCTGGGACCACGCGGGGGAATGCCTCCGCGTCAGCTTCACCCAGCCGGAGGAAGTCGTCGCCGACGGCTTCAGGATCCTCGGGGAGGTGGTGGGGAGGGTCTACGGAAAGTAGAGCCCGGACGGATCCGGAGGCGGCACGGGCGGCCGGCGGAGAGGGGCGCCCACGCAGGCGGAGGCGGGAGCCTCACCCGATCTGCGGGAGCCGCCCGCTGGAGTCGCCGAAGCGCTCCTCCTTCACCCCGACCCGGTCGAGCATGCTGAGGAAGAGGTTGCTCATGGGGGTGTCCTTTTCCAGTTCGCTGCGGAGCCCGGTCTTGATCGTTCCTCCGCCGTGGCCGGCGAGGACGACGGGGAGGTCGGCGGCGCAT
>CAYMMC010000148.1:3683-7318 GCA_964391125.1 uncultured Akkermansia sp. | reverse complement strand
TGGCATGGGCTTCCAGCCCATGCACCGGTCTTCCGCGAACGGAGGCCGGTGGAGCCGCGTCCGCTTCGCAACGTGGCGTCTGGCGCGAGCCTGTGGGCGAACGGGCCGACCAGGGTCTTCGTTTTAGAGCGAACGTGGATCGCAAGCCTTCGGGGCCCTTTCACGGTGCATGGGCTGGAAGCCCATGCCACAGTCATTGCGAGGGTGGCGAATGCTCTCCGCCCGATGCCGCATGATCCCTCTCGCCTCCATCGCCTTCGCCAACGAATCGTGGGGCTGGGTCGCCGCCTGCTTCGGGATCGGGGCGCTCGCCGTGCTGCTCCTGTCCTACCGCCGCTCGCCCCTGCGCGGGGGGACGAAGGCCGCGGCGATGATCTTGAAAGGCCTCGGCCTCGCCCTCCTCGCCCTCGCTCTGATGGAGCCGGTCCACCGCGACGAGACGCCGAAGCGGCATTCGAACGACGTCGCCATCCTCGCCGACAACTCCGCCGGCCTCGCCGTGCCTCTGGGCGAGGGCCGGGAGCCGCCCTCCACCGCCCTGCGGTCCGCCCTCGTCGGTCCCGCGCCCGACCAGCCGCCCGCGTGGATCGCGGCGATCGGCGGCGTCTTCCGCATCCAGCCCTTTCTCGTGGATCGCGGCCTGCGC
The DNA here is from genome assembly GCA_964391125.1 of uncultured Akkermansia sp. Classification (GTDB taxonomy): domain Bacteria; phylum Verrucomicrobiota; class Verrucomicrobiia; order Verrucomicrobiales; family DEV007; genus Arctic95D-9. The sequence continues at coordinate 6,672 of CAYMMC010000148.1, read as the reverse complement.
CAGGTTCCCGATTTCTCCGGGCTCGACTTCGCCCGCAGCAGCTCCACGCTCGGCGCGGCGCTCGAGAATCTCTCGATGCGCTTCCGCGGGCGTCCTCTCGCGGCCGTCGTCCTGCTCAGCGACGGCAACGCCACCGACTCCGCCGCACTGGAGGCCTTCGTCGCCGCGCAGGAGGCGCTGCCGAAGAGGGATCGCGTCCCCGTCTTCCCCGTCGTCATGGGCGAGGCCGATCCGGCTGCGCGGGATCTCGCCATCGTCCGGGTCGATGCGTCGACGACGCCGTTCGAGGACGCCCAGGTGATGCTGAACGTCGAGGCCGCCGCGATGGGCGAATTTCCCGATCCGGTCGAGATCTACGTATTGAACGAGAAGAACGAGGAGATCGGAAAGAAGGACTTCGTCTTCCCTCCCGGCACGGAGCGCCGCGCCGCCTCCGTGCGCCTGCGCCTCGCCGGAACGCCGCCGGGCGTCTCCTTCCTCGTCGTCGGGATCCGCCAGACCGCCGCGACCCCGCTGTCCCAGTTGACGGAGAGGAACGACCGCCTTCGGATTCCGGTGGACCGCGGCTCCGGCCCCTACCGGGTGCTCTATCTCGCGGGCCGGCCCAACTGGGAATACAAATTCCTCCGCCGCGCCATCGCCGGCGACGCCGAGCTCGACCTCGTGGGCCTCCTCCGCATCGCCAAGCGCGAGCCGAAGTTCGAGTGGCGCGGGCATTCCGGCGAGAGCAGCAACCCCCTCTTCCGGGGCTTCAACCGGGACATTCCCGAGGAGGCGCAGCGCTACGACGAGCCGGTCCTCGTCCGCCTCAACACCGCCACGGCGAAGGAGCTGCGAGACGGCTTCCCCAAGACGGCGGAGGAGCTCTTCGCCCCCTACCGAGCCCTCGTCATCGACGACCTCGAGGCGGAGTTCTTCACCCAGCAGCAGCAGGAGCTGATCGACCGCTTCGTCTCCGTTCGCGGAGGCACGGTGATCATGCTGGGAGGCCAGGAGAGCTTCCAGCAGGGAGGATGGAACAACACCCCGGTGGGCCGTCTCCTGCCCGTCTACCTCGATCGCTCCGGCGCCGGCGGACCCGTCCTCGAGGCGAGCTACGACCTGACCCGGGAGGGTTGGCTGGAGGATTGGATGCGGCTCCTCGTGGCGCAGGAGGAAGAGGAGATCCGCCTCGCCTACATGCCGCCCTTCTTCGCGGTGAACCGCATCGACGCGATCAAGCCCGGGGCGAGCGTCCTTTCCACCGTGACCGATCCCGGGGGCCGGTCGCTGCCCGCGCTGGTCGCGCATCGCTACGGCGCAGGCCGCTCCGCCGCCGTCGCCGTCGCCGATTTCTGGCGCTGGGGAATGAAGGACGCCGAGCAGCAGGCCGAACTCGGCAAGATGTGGCGTCAGTTCCTGCGCTGGGCCGTCGCCGACGCGCCCGCCCGCGTCGAAGTGGAGAAGGAGGAGTCGAGCGACGGCGCGATCCCCGTGACGAAGGTCTCGGTCCGGGTGCGCGATCTCCAATTCGACCCGCAGGACGACGCCACCGTCCTCCTCGAGGTGAAGGATCTCGACGGTTCCGTCCGTCGCCTCGTGGCCGAACCCTCCCTGGAGGAGCCCGGCCTCTTCGTGGCCGAGCATCTCTCCGAGGAGAGCGAAGGCTACCGCATCGAGGCGAAGGCGGTCGACGGCGAAGGCCGGGAGATCCGAGCCGGGGTCGTCGCCCGCGCCCTCAATCCCAAGGCCGCCGAGTTCGCCCGCCTCGGCCCCGACGCGGCGATGCTGTCGCGCCTCGCAGACGCCACGGGTGGGCGCCTGCTGACTGTCGGCGAGCTTGGACGTCTGCCGGGATGGATCGAGGCGCTCGATCTCCCTGTCGTCGAGGTGACGCTGCGTCCGCTCTGGCACACGCCCTGGCTCTTCCTGCTGGCCCTGGCGTGCTTTCTTGGCGAATGGGGATTGCGGAGGAGAAAGGGGGCGATATGAGAAAGAGCTCTTCCGTCCATTGGTTCGCACCGCCCGTAATGCGGCATTCCTCCCTCGGTCCTGACATGATCCGAATCCTCTGCCTGCTCCCGCTCCTCCTTGCCTCCGTCCTGCGTGCCGAGCCGGACTTGAAGATCCTCCTCGTCGTCGGCAGCGGCGGCACGGAGGCCTACGCGGCGGAGTTCGCCGAAACCGCGACTCTCTGGACCGGGGCGGCGAAGCGCGGCGGTGCGGCGATTGAAATCGTCGGTCTCGACGAGAAAGCGGAGAATGCGCCTTCCGACGCGGAGCAGCTCAAGGCCAAGCTCGCCGCCGAGGCCTCGCCCGAGCTCTGGCTCGTCCTCCTCGGGCACGGCACCTTCGACCAGCGCGAGGTGAAGTTCAATCTGCGCGGCCCCGACGTGACCGACCGCGAGCTCGCCGCGTGGCTCGAGACCTATCCAGGCCGGCTCGCCGTCGTCAACGCCGCCTCGGCGAGCGGGTCCTTCGTCCGGGCCCTGGGCCGCCCCGGGCGCGTCGTCATCACCGCGACGAAGAACGAGGGCGAGCAGAGCTACGCGCGCTTCGGCAAATTCTTCGCCGAGGCCGTCGGCGGGATCGGCGAGGCCGACCTCGACAACGACGGGCAGGTCTCCCTCCTCGAGGCCTTCCTCTTCGCCGCCGGCAGGGTCGCCGAATTCTACCAAGGCGCGGGCCGCCTCGCCACCGAGCACGCCCTGCTCGACGACAATGGAGACGGTCTCGGCTCGCGCTCGGAATGGTACGAAGGCACCACGCCGACGAGGGCCCCTTCGCCGGAGGCCCAGCCGGACGGAGATCTCGCCGCCCAGAAAGTGCTCGTGAAAAACGACTTCGAGCGGCGGCTCGCCCCGGAGCAGCGCGAACGGCGCGACGCGCTGGAGCGGCAGGTGGTCGCGTTGAGGCGAACGAAAGCGTCGCTCGACGAGGCGGAATACTACGCAAAATTGGAGGCCTTGCTCCTCGATCTGGCGCGGCTTTACGACGCGGTCGGGGTGGG
>CAYMMC010000148.1:0-3583 GCA_964391125.1 uncultured Akkermansia sp. | reverse complement strand
CCGCTCGCGCCTGACGAGAGGCGCGCGCCTTCTCGCGGGGCTGCTCTTCGCCGCTCTCTGCGCGGTCGCCATCTTCGCGGGGATCGAGCCGGTCTGGGCGAAGTGGCTGGTCTTCGCGGTGTCTTTGTCAGGCCTGCTCGCGATCGTCCTCTGGAGGCTGCCGGTCGCGCTTCCGCAGGGGCCTGGCGGCGAGGAGGAGATCGTCGAGCTGGCGCGGCGGGCCATCCGCACCGAGGCGGACCGTCTTGAGGCGAAGCGGCAGGATCTCGGGCGCATCCTCATGGCCTACGGGGAGTGGATGGAGTTCCCCGACTTCAAGACGCTCCAGACGGTGGACTGGAAGGACGAGGCCCACCTGCGCATGGATGCCCGCGTCGCCGAGCTGATCGACGGGGAGTCCGACCGCGTTCTGCAACGCTTCTCGAACGGCGTCTATTGGGCCAGCGGGCGCTTCGAGGCCCGGCAGCTGCTGCTCGACCTCGCCTCCTTCACCGAGACGATCGCCCGCGTCTACAAGCCCGAGTCCGAGCTGCCCCTGCTGGAGCTGAACCTGGAAAGCCTCTTCAAGGCGGTGAACCGGGTTTCGCTCCAGATCATCCTCCTCTTGGAGGAGGTCCCCATCCTCGAAGTCAAGGAGATGAACCTGCGCAAGGTCTCCGAGAACATCCGCACCGCCAGCAAGGTCTACCGCAAGTACGAGGAGCTCCAGCCCTACCTCGCGCCGGTGCGCTACCTCTGGCACGGAGGCAAGCTGCTGATGACCTCCTACCCCCTCCTCGCGGCGGGCTGGATCGCCGGATCGGAGCTGCTCTGGAAGGGCGGCAAGCACCTCGGCAAGAAGGCGATGGACGCCTACCTCCTCAGCCTGGTGAGGCAGACCCTCGGGATCGTCGCGTGGGAGACGGCGGGCATCTACGATCCGACCCACCGCTACCGCAGCCCCGACTGGGTCTTCGGGGTGGAGCTGGCGCACCTGCTCTGCCAGTTCGACGAGACGCCGGAGGTGCTTCGCGAGACCTTCCGCGAGCTCGGGCGGCTCTCCCTGCGCAGCACCTACGACCGGCTCTTTCTCTACCGCTGCGTCGCGCAGAACGCGAGCCCCAAGCCGAAGCACTTCGCCCAGGCCGAGCTGCTGCCGCTGGCGACGCGCCGCGAGCTTCGCGAGCGGCTTCTCGCCTTCCACGACCGGCACATCCAGCCCAGCGGGACCCTGCCCGAGGAGGTGGCCCGGAAGTGGCGGTCGGGCTTGGAGGAGAGGCTGGGACTGTAGCCAAGGCCATCGGCCTCGGTCGGACGTCGGAGGACATCCGACCCACGCCCGACGGGCGCGGCGAAGGTCAGAGCCCCGCCTTCACGATCTCCGCGAAGCTCGCGGGATCGAGGCTGGCGCCGCCGACGAGGAAGCCGTCGATGTCGGGCTGGGCGATGAGCTCGGCGGCGTTGCCGGGCTTGACGCTCCCGCCGTATTGGATGCGGACGGCCTCGGCCACCTCGCGGTCGAAGAGGCGTTCGAGCACGCTGCGGACGTAGGCCTGGGTCTCCTGGGCTTGCTCCGGCGTGGCGGTGCGGCCCGTTCCGATCGCCCAGACGGGCTCGTAGGCGACGACGACCCCGGGCATCTGCGAGGCGTCGATGCCGGCGAGGCTGCCTTCCAACTGCTGCGAGAGCACCGTCTCGAGGCGACCGCCGTCGCGCTCCTCCAGCGATTCGCCGATGCAGAGAATGGGGAGCAGACCGGCGGCCAGGGCGGCGTGGACCTTGCGGTTGACGACGGCGTCGTCCTCCCCGTAGAGGGAGCGGCGCTCGCTGTGGCCGAGGATGACGTAGTTGCAGCCGACCGCCCGGAGCATGGCCGCGCTGATCTCCCCGGTGAAGGCGCCGGAGGCTTCGTGCGACATGTTCTGCGCGGCGAGGCCGACGGCGGACTGGCCCGCGAGAAGCTCCGCCGCCTTCGCCAGCGAGACGAAGGGGGGCGCCACGACGATCTCCACCGGAGTCGGTTCGGGGAAGGAGCCGAGGAAGGGCGCGAGGAAGCCCGCCGTCTCCGGCGGAGTCATGTGCATCTTCCAGTTCGCGGCGATGATGTAGTTTCGGTTCATGATTGGCGGTTTGGCGACCGGCGGCTTCGGAGAGGTCGAAACGGCCTGACGGAAAAAGGATTGGGATGCAAGCGCTTGATTGTGAATGCGGGATCGAACAATCCCCAAGCTTCCCCGCCACTCTGGAACGTCTTTTCGGACTCTTCAAGCCCCATCTTGGCCTTTCCGAATCCGTCCGGAGGCGCGCGCCGCCCCCAACGGGAATCCGTCCCGCTCCGCAGAACTCCCCCGTTCAGGGAGGGGCGCCGGGGCGCCGGGCGGGCGAAGGCCCTGCCGGCGACGCAACGGCCCGCGGACCTCAGTGCGTCTCGATCTTCTGCGGCGGGGCGGGCAGCTCGGGCGCCGCCGGGAGCAAGCCCGGAGGCGCTTCGGGCGGGGGCTCGGGAGCGTCCGCCGCGTCTTCGTCGGGATTCGCTTGCTCGCGAAGCCTCTCGTTCTCCGCCACGAGCGTTTCGATCTGGTCCTGCAAACGGATCATCAGCCTCTCGTCGCTGCTGAAGAGGTCGCCGGAGGCGACGCGCTTCCAATGCAGGCCGTAGAGCCACCCGCCGACGGCCAGGCCCGCGAGGGCCAGGAACAAGAGGGACTGGGCCGGAGAAAGCGTCTTCACCTCTGGGGGACGGCGACTGGCGGGATTCACTTCCGCTTCCGGAAGAGCCCCGGCAGATTCAGCTTTCTGGCCGGCTCGGCGGCGGCGGACGGTCTCTGGGCAGCGGAGGAGGGCGCTTCCTCGTCCCGGGTGATGACCAGCTTCAGGTCCGCCGGCACGTTCGCGACGTAGTCCAGGGTGCGCAGCGCCTGCTTCTCCCCGCGGGGGCTGTATTCCTGGACCTTGCGGCGGATCAGAGTGCCCTTGGCGTCGTAGATCTGCTCCTCCGAGAAACGGCCGAAGGTGTCGTAGAGCAGAACGCCGCGGTATTTGAATTGCTTGCGCCCGTCGTAGATCATCACCTCCGACGCGCGGCCCCTCTCGTCGAGGCTGATGAGCCGGCGTTGCAGCTCCACCCCGCTCTTGCTTTTCGTGATCTGCTCGAGGGTGTTGGTGGTGTTGTCCTGCCTCGATTCGGTGTAGGACTCGTCGCCGTGGTGGATCGCCCGCCCCCAGATGTCGACATGCTTGCCCTGCATCATGCCGAGCTTGACCTTGTGCTCGCCCAGCGCCTCGCGGGCCCCTTCGGGAAGGATCATGTCGCCGCCGCCGATGCCGTCGCCGATGACCGTGACGCCGGAGGAAGTCCGGCCCGCCACCGCGGCGCTGGCGTTGCCGCCCTGGCGCTGGGCGGAGTTCGCGGCGCGGTTCGCACCGGCCTGGCCGCCCGACGTCTTCGAATGGAACTGCGCCGCCGCCGGGGAGGCAAACGCGAACGCGATCCACCCGACGATGCCGACACCCTTGATCGCGATCCTGCTCATGACGGAGCGCCACTGTAAGGCCGGTCGGGCGGGGGGGCAAGCGTTTACCGGGACCTTTCCCGGGACTGCGG
>CAYMMC010000147.1:0-7354 GCA_964391125.1 uncultured Akkermansia sp. | reverse complement strand
CTACGGTCGCAACCCAATCGCGTCGAGAAAGCCCTCCAGAGCCGTCGTCGCGGGATCGTCCGCGAGCCCGATTTCGGCGGCGAGGCGCCGATGGCTCGTCTCTTCCGCCGCGTGGATCGTCGTCGGCACTCCGGCCTCCCGCAAGGCCCCGCCGAGACGCTGCGCCTGGGCGCTCACGTCGGGATGCTCGGCGACGTGGAGAAGCAGGAAGGGCGGGATGCCCTTCCCCTTCGCGACGTGCGTCACGGCGGAGAAATCGACGTGCTTCGCCGGATCGTTGCCGAACTTCTGGCGATGCCCGTATCTCGGCAGGGGCTGGCCGTGGGCGCGGCAGCGGGTCTCGGCGGTCTCGATGATCGCGGGGATGTCGTAGGTGTCGCCGTCGACGGGGACGCAGCCCTTCAGCGAGGCGAAGGGGACGCCTTCCTCCTCGAGATAGCGCCCGTCGGTGCAGAGGATCGCGGCGAGCTGCGCCCCGGCGGAATGCCCCATCACGAGGAGGCGCGAGGGGTCGCCGCCGTAGTCCGCGATGTGGCGGTGAACCCATCCCAGCGCCTTGGCCACGTCGCGGATCAGCGCGCCCATGTCCACCTCGGGGAGGAGCCGGTAGTTGGCCGAGACGAAGACGAACCCCCTCTCCGTGAAATAGCGCGGCTTCTCCTGCACCTCCGCCTTGTCCCCGGTCTCCCAGCCGCCTCCATGGATCCAGAAGACGACGGGGAGATTCGCCGCCCCCGCCGGGGCGTGGACGTCGAGGACCTGCCGGGCGTGCCCGTCCGGGACGTAGGGGACGTCCCTCCACACCGTCGGGAGGGGGGCGGATGCGGCCATGGAGGCGGTCGAGCGCGGGAGGAAAACCGGGCAACGGGGAGGAGGTCGGGGCGCCGTCAGGCTTGGGCCGCCGTCTCCGCGAGGCTGGCGCGGGCGACGCGCATCACGTTCCCGCCGATGATCTTGCGGATGTCCTCGTCGCTGTAGCCGCGCTGCACCAGTCCGACGGTGAAGAGCGGCCAGTTCGTCCAGGCGATGCTGTCGGTGGCGCCGGGCGCAGGGGTGAATTGGTCCTTGGGCCAGAGCGAGCGGAAGGCCTCGCGGCGACGGCCGAGCCCGCCCAGGGCCGCCTTTTTGTTCTCTGCGGCGGCGTTGGGCGAGCGCGTCCCCACGTCGGTGCCGATGGCGACGTGGTCGACGCCGAATTTCTTCGCGACGTAGTCGATGTGATCGAGCAGGTCGGCGATGCCGCCGTCGCCGCGAAGGAAACGCGAGATGCAGCAGATCCCGATGTAGCCGCCGGTGTCGGCGATGGCCTTGATCACCTCGTCCGGCTTGCTGCGGATGTGGGGATGGATCGCGGCGACGACCGAATGGCTCGCCACGACGGGTTTCGAGGAAACCTGCGCCGACTCCAGACTGGTCTGCCAGCCGGAGTGGGCGCAGTCGGGAATGATGCCGATGCGGTTCATCTCCGCGATGGCCGTGCGGCCGAAGTCGCTCAGTCCGGCGTTGGAGGTCTCGCCGCAGCCGTCGCCGATCATGTTCCGCCGCTGGTAGGTGAGATGCATCATGCGGATGCCGAGATGGTAGAAGACGCGGACGTAGCGCAGCTCGTCGGCCGGGGTGAGCCAATCCTGAGTCAGCGGCACGCCGTTGCCGGTGAAGTAGAGACAGCGCCTCCCCTCGCGCTTCGCCGCCTCGACGTCGTCCGGCGTCGCCGCCTTCGAGACGAAGTCGCGCAGCATGTCGGTGGCGTAGGTGAAGTGGGAGAGCCGCTTCAGCAGGCGCATGGGGTCCTGGCATTCCTGCCCGGCGTTCTGGAAGACGCAAGTCACCCCCGAGGCGCGCCAGGCTTCGCGGTAGTGGCGCTGCTCCTCCGCGACGGAGACGTGCCGGGTCATGGACATGGCCTCGCGGAGGTCGTCGAGTTCGACGTCCGAGGCTCCGGCGGCGGCGGCGGCCCGGATCTCCTCCCCGTCGATCGCCGAGGTCGGGGAGAATCCGTAGGAGTCGAAGACGATCGACTCGGCGTGGAGACGCAGCCCGCGCTCCAGATCCTTCTCCGAGGGCTTCAGGATCGCGAGGGCCGCCTCGCGGCAACGCTGGGCGGATTCCGGCAAATTCTCCACGAGGCTGGCGGGGTCGCCGACGGGCGCGGCTCCGCTCTGGGCCTGCCCCTCCGCCAGCGCGGCGGTGGCAGTGGAGGCGGCGGCGGCGAAGGGTGCGGTGGCTTGGATGAACTGTCGGCGTTGCATGGCCCCCAGAAAAGATCATAGGCCGACGCTAGGCAAGGCGGCGTTGTCGCCGCATCGCGCCATTGCCGTCGTTCACGCCATGGCCCGCGCCCGCCGGAGGCCGGCCGCGCCCGTTCAATACGCCTCGGAGAGGCCGCCGTCGATGAGGAGATTCTGTCCGGTGACGTATCCGTTCGCGGCGGAGGAGAGCCAGACCACGGCGCGGGCGAAGTCGGCGGGGCTGCCGTAGCGCCCCAGGGGGATGGAGGCTTCGCCCTTGGCGCGTTGCTCCTCGGGGGAGATGCCGGTCTTCTCCGCCCAGATCGCGTCGAGCGATGCGATGCGGTCCGTGTCGATGCGACCGGCGCCCACGGTGTTGACGAGAATGCCGTCGCGGCCCAGTTCGCGGGCGAGGCCCTTCCCGAGCCCGACCAGCCCGGTCCGGAAGACGTTGGAGAGGAGGAGGCCGTCGATGGCCTGCTTCGTCGAGACGGAGGCGTTGTTGACGATGCGCCCGCCCCCGCCGGCGCGGAGGTGCGGCAGGGCGGCGCGGATGGCGCGGACGTAGCCGAGCACGGTGAGCTCGAAAGCGCCCTGCCAAGCCGCGTCGTCGAACGGTTCGAAGCCCCCCGCAGGCGGGCCTCCGGTGTTGTTGAAGAGCGCCCAGATCCCGCCGAACTCCTTCGCGGTGCGCTCGACCGCCTCCTTCACCGAATCCGCGTCGGTGAGGTCGCCGACGGTGTGGAGAGGCCGGCGACCGGTCTCGGAGGCAATGGCATCGGCGGCGGCGGCCAGCTTCTCCTCGGAACGGGCGAAGAGCATCACCTTCGCGCCCTCGCGGGCGAACTCGGTCGCGACGCCGAGGCCGATCCCGCCGCTGGAGGCGAGGACGAGAACCGGTTTGTCTTTCAGGGCGAGATCCATGGTCGGCGAATTACTGGCTCTTGATCTCAAAGGGGATTTCCCGCCTGTGCCGTCTCCCGATCGTGAGGCTCACGTTCCCGTAGCTCTACAGGGAGGGGGCCGCCTGTCGACTTTTGCCTTCCAGCGAAGGCCTGACAGCCGACGACCGGCTAAGCCCCCATGAACGTATCAACGGTCCGGGCCTGTAATGGATGGGTAAAGGTCGAACACCGCAGGAAAAGTCGGAAAATGGGGTGGAGGATGAAAGTGGAGTCCTGGGAAGTTAAGCCCCAATCACCGGAATTCCACTTGGAACTGTTCTTTGAGCGAAGCTAGCAGTTTCGCGTGCGCCGCCTCGACCTCCGCCCCTCCCAGCGTCCGCTCCGGCGCACGGTAGAGCAGCGAATAGGCGAGCGATTTCTTGTCGGGCGCCAGCTTCGCGCCGGTGGGGTCGGAAAAGAGGTCGAAGAGCTCCGCCGAGACGAGCAACGGCTCGTCGTAGCGCTCGAAGAAGGCGGCGATCTCGCCGGCGGGCAGATCGCCGGGCACGAGCATGGCCACGTCGCGGGAGCTGCCGGGGAACTTGGGCAGGTCGGCATGGGCGATCTCGGTCGGCAGGGCCGCCATCAGCTTTTTCAAGTTCAGCTCGGCCACGAGCACCGGCGCCTTCAGATCGAGCTCGCGCGCCCGCGCCGGAGGCACGATGCCGGCGAGACCGAGCTTCGCCGCCTTCTTCCCCGAGCCGATCTCGACGGAGCAGGCGCAGAGCAGCCTCGCGTCCTCGACGGGGACGAAGTTCAGCCCCTCGGGGCAGATCGCCTCGAGGGCGGCGCGCAGGTCGTGGAGGTCGAGTGCGCCGGGCTTGGGATCCGCCCAGCTCCGCCTCGTCCGGGCGCCGGTCATGAGCAGGGCGAGGTGCTCGTGCTCGATCTCCTCGCCCTTCGGGCTGGCGACGAAGACGCGGCCCGCCTCGAAAAGGCGGAGGTCGGACTGCCCGAAGCGGACGTTGCGGGAGGCGGAGGCGAGCAGTCCGGGAACGAGGCCGGGGCGGAGATGGTCCTGCTCGTCGTTGAGCGGATTCTTCAGGCGCACCGTGCCCATCCCGCGATGGGCCGTCGCGAAGTCGTCGGCGAGCTGCGCGCCGGAGATCAGCTTCAGGTTCCGCGTCTCGAAGAAGCCGAGGCTGGCGAGGCGGTCCTGAAGCGAGCGGAGGAAATCGTAGCTCCCGTCCGCCTTCGAGGCGGGCGAGAAGGTCGCCATCGTCGAGGAGGGAATGCCGTCGAGCCCGTGGACCCGCGCGACCTCCTCGACGAGGTCGATGGGACGCCGCAGGTCGAGGCGGTAGCTCGGGATCTTCCACGCGCCGCCCGCCTTCTCCAAGCCTAACGAAGCCAGAATTCCATCGATGGCCGCGTCCGGGATCTCCGCCCCGATCACGGCGCGGCAATAATCGTTGTCGAGCGCGACCGGCTCCGGCCCTGCGCCCGGCGAGCCGGCCACGAGCAGCTCGGGGTCGGCCTCGCCCCCGGCAAGGTCGAGGATCAGCTTCGCCGCGAACTCGGAGACCCCTGCGGTCTGCAGCGGATCGACCCCGCGCTCGAAGCGGTAGCTGGAATCGGAGTGGAGGCCCAGCCGCCGCGCGGTGCGGCGGACCGCCTGGGGATGGAAGACCGCCGCCTCCAGCAGCACATCGGTCGTCGCTTCGGTGACGCCGCTGCCCTCCCCGCCCATCACTCCGCCGATGGCGACGGCCTTCGCCGAGTCGGCGATGACGAGATCGTCCGCCGTCAGCGCGTATTCCTTCCCGTCGAGCGCGAGGAAGGTCTCGCCCTCCGCCGCGTCGCGCACGACGATGCCGCCCTCGAGCTTGGCGAGGTCGAAGGCGTGGAGCGGCTGGCCCGTCTCCATGAGCACGTAGTTGGTCACGTCGACGACGCTGTTGATGGGGCGGAGGCCGATGGACTCGAGTCGCTGCTTCAGCCAGGCGGGCGATTCGCCCACCTTCACGCCGCGAAGGATGCGGGCGGTGTAGTAGGGGCAGGTCGCGGACTCGATCTGGATTTCCTCCGTCTTCGCCGGACGCGAGGGCGTCTGCGCCTCGCCGTAGTGGGCACGTCCCTTGAGGCGCTTCTTGGCGAGGGCGGCCAGCTCGCGGGCCACGCCGAGGTGGCCGAGGCAGTCGGGGCGGTTCGGGGTGATCTCCAGCTCGAACACGGCCGGATAGACTTCGGACAACGGCGTGCCCGGCTTCAGATCGGAGGGCAGGATCATCAGCCCGTCCGCGTCGTCGGACAGCCCGATCTCCTTCGCCGAGCACATCATGCCGAGCGAATCGACGCCCCGCAGCTTGCCTTCCTTGATCTCGAAGGCCTTCCCCTCCCCCGCGTCGAGGACGCAGCCCGGCAGAGCCAGCGGCACCTTGTCGCCGACCCGGTAGTTCTTCGCCCCGCAGACGATCTGGCGCGGCGTTCCCGAACCGTCGTCCACTTGGCAGACCGACAGCTTCTCCGCGTCGGGATGCTTCTCCGAGGAGAGGATTTGCGCAACGACGAGCTTGTCGGGCAAGGACTCGACGCCCTCGACCTCGATCCCGGCGAAGGTGAGCAGCTCGTCGATCTGGGAGATCGAGCATTCCGAGAAATCGACGTGGTCGCCGAGCCATTGGAGGGAAACGTTCATCGCGGAAGGTGTTGAGGTTTTAAGGGATTGAGGTTTTGAGGGCTTCAGCGGACGGGAGCTTTGCGACGGGAGCGCAGCAGGGCGGTGAAGACTTTGTCGGTTTCCTCCAGCTTTTGCGAGAGCTCGGTCCAGTCCATTTCCTTGATGTATCCGAGACGGTGGGAAAGCTCGAGCTGATAAGAAAGCTCCCTCAACGAACCAAACGCGATTTCGAGGAACCGAAGATAGTCGGAGGGAGATGTCTTAGCACAACCTTCCACAACAGTCGAAGGAACCGAAACCGCGCTTCTCCGAATCTGGGAACGAAGTCCGAAGACCTCCTCCTTCGGAAAATCGCGAGTCCCCCTGTAGACCAGTAGCACCAGTTCGTCCGCCAACTGAAACGCCCGCAACTGTCGGTGATCTCGCATGGGAACCCTCAACACCTCAATCCCTTAAAACCTCAATCCCTCACCCCCGAAACTGTGCGAGGAAACGCACGTCGTTCTCGATGAGCAGCCTCAGATCCGGAATCCCGTACATGATCATCGCCAAGCGGTCCAAGCCCATGCCGAAGGCGAAGCCGCTCACCTGATCGGGATCGTAGGCCGCGTCGCCGCGCTTTCTCGCGACCTCGGCGAAGACGGCGGGATCGACCATGCCGCAGCCGGCGATCTCGATCCACTTCGCGGCGCGCCCGGCGGCCTGGAGCTTCAGGTCCACCTCGAAGCTCGGTTCGGTGAAGGGGAAGAAATGGGGACGGAAGCGCACCTCCGTCTTCGATCCGAAGATCTCGCGAAAGAAATATTCCAGGGTGCCCTTGAGATCGGCGAGGGTGACGCGGCGGTCCACGTAGAGCCCCTCGAGCTGGTGGAAGGCGCTGAGATGGGTCGCGTCGATCTCGTCCCGGCGGAAGGCGCTGCCCGGCGCGATGATGCGCACCGGCGGCGGCTCCTTCTCCATCGTGCGGATCTGCACCGAGGAGGTGTGGGTGCGCAGCAGCTTGCCGTTCTCGAAGTAGAAGGTGTCGCTCTCGTTCCGGGCGGGGTGGTCGGCGGGGGTGTTGAGGGCGTCGAAGCAATGCCACTCCGTCTCGATCTCCGGCCCCTCGGCGAGGGCGAAGCCCATGCGGCGCAGCACCTTCACCGCCTCGTCGAGGACGAGGGTCAGCGGGTGCAGCCCGCCCTTCGGCAGGGGGCGGGCCGGCAGGGTCGGATCGATGCCGGCGAAAGCGGCCGCGTCCTTCTTCGCGATCAGGTCCGCCGCCGCGGTCTCCAGCGCGGAGACGATGGCCTCGCGGACTTCGTTCAGCCTCTGCCCCACCTCCTTCTTCTGGTCGGCGGGAACGTCGCGCATCCCGGCGGCGGCGGCGGTGAGGCGGCCCTTCTTGCCGAGAAAGGCGACGCGCACCTCCTCCAACGAGCCCTCGCCGGCGATCCCGGCGATGGCAATGAGTGCCGAGACATACATCAACAGGTGACCGCCGCCATGCTCGGCCTCGTGACCGGCCGCTTGCGCGCCGTGTGCTGCCGCCTCGTGGTATGGCTCGACAACCGGCGCGAGGA